>CAMAUY010000104.1 GCA_945861565.1 Akkermansia muciniphila | reverse complement strand
ATCCAAAAGCGTTTGTTGCTCGTGCTCGGGTAGCGTAAAAGGCTCGGCCATGCCGGCAGTTAAATAAAGTCAGCGAGTTTTGTCCAGTTTTACATCGTCTTTTGTTTCACCTGCCTCCTTAAAGTCAAAATCTTGAAACTGCCCTGTCCTGGGCCTGATCGGAGTCGTATTCGTCCTGCCTATCGTGGCGTTCATTCGCTCCGGACGGGCCGTTCGAGATTCGGAGGCGCTTCAACGGAGGCTCGCGGCGATCGAAGGTGAATTGTGGCGTCTACAGCACCCGGTCTCGGCTCAGCCAACCGCTCCCGCGTCGCCAGAAACCGGGGAAGCCACTCTCGCCACACCCACCCTAATCGGGACGGATTCGTCGGAATCGGTGGTGATTCCTGAATTCCTGGCTTCCGAGCCCGGCACGCTGCAGGAGCCGCCCGTGTTACCGGCGTTGGTCCATGTCCAAACGGCAGGCATTGCTTCATCGTCCGGTGCCGAGCCCCTACCCGCCGACGGGTCATCCAAGAAGTTTGATTGGGAGCAGTTCATGGGTGTGAAACTATTCGCTTGGCTGGGCGGAGCGGCCCTGTTCCTTGCCGTCGCTTACTTCGTAAAATACTCCTTTGACCGAGACTTGATTCCACCCGAAGTGCGCGCGGCCCTGGGCTTCCTGGCCGGTCTGGGATTGCTCGTGGGCGGCATGGTGTTGAAGCAGCGCCAATATGCTGTGACGTCGCATACACTCTGTGCGACGGGCGTCGTAGTCCTTTACGCCGTCACGTTTGCTTGCCGGGCGGTGTATCACTTCTCCTTTTTCGGAGCACTGCCGACGTTTCTGTTGATGGTATTGATCACGGCCACGGCCTTCACTCTCGCGGTGCGGTTGAACGCCATGGTCGTCGCGGTCCTCGGCATGGTGGGCGGATTTCTCACTCCCGTGCTGCTCTCGACCGGTGTCGATAACCCTGTCGGCTTATTCACCTATATCGGGCTGGTGGACGTTGGCCTGATTGCGGTGGCGTTGGCGCGGCGTTGGCATTTCTTGATCGTGCTCGCGGCGCTGGGCACGGCGGGAATGGAACTGGGTTGGTCCGAACAGTTTTTCACCGTCAACAAGATCGGCACGGCGATGGTCGTCCTGCTCGGCTTTGACGCGCTCTTCCTCGCGAGTAATGAAATGGCACAACGGCGCCAGCAACCCAACCTCTGGTTTCAGGGTGCGGCGGCCGGCCTTGCGCTACTGACGCTGGTGTATGCCCTGTTTCTCCTGCGCTACGACACCCTCGGCCAGCGTCCCGCCCTGCTGGGCACGCTCGTGCTGGGTGGGGACCTTTGTCTGCTCGCCCTGACGTTACGGGCACCACGACTCGGGCCGCTGCAACTCGTCGGAGGCGCACTCGCGTACCTTTTTATCGCAATCTGGACCGTGCAAAACGTCAGCAATGACCTTCTCTTTTGGGGGCTTGGCCTTGTTCTCCTCTTCGCAATTCTTCACAGCATTTTTCCGATCGTTTCTCAACGGCTTCGCCCCGATACGGCACCCGTCTGGTGGTCCCATCTGTTCCCTCCGCTGGCTCTGCTGCTCATGCTGATCCCTTTCTTCAGACTCGCCGCAGTGTCGATTCTAATTTGGCCCGTGATTCTTCTCGTGGACTTGCTCGCGATTGGCCTCGCGCTTGTCACGGCGTCCCTGGTCTCCATCGTGGCGGTGTTGGCGCTGACGGTGCTGGTCGCGGCGGCATGGATTTTTCGTGTTCCGATCGAGAGCGGGGGGTTGCCGGAAATGTTAATCATCATCGGGGGCATGGCGGCGGTGTTTTTCTTCGCCGGAATGTTCGTCTTGCGGAGGCTTCCTGCGCGTGGGCTCACAGGCACCGACGACGATCCGCTGGCGAAGGTGTGTGCCAGCATGGGACTCAGGGGCATCTCTCCGGAAGTATTGCGTGCGCAGCTGCCCGCCCTCTCGGCACTGCTGCCATTCCTCCTCTTGATCCTTATTACAGCTCGCATCCCGCTCCCGAATCCATCGCCCGTCTTCGCGCTGGCGCTGGCGCTGATCGCGCTGTTGATGACGGTGGCGCGCGCGTTTCGGGTCATGCTGTTGACCGCAGTCGGTTTAGGCTGCGTGTTGGCGCTCGAAACACTGTGGCACTCACGCCACTTTGACGTCGCCTGGATCCCGCTCGTCCCGTTGCTCTGGTATCTCGCTTTCGCCGGGGCGTTCGTGGTGTTCCCGTTCGCGAGCCGCACGCAGTGCCAGAACGAGACGTTGCCGTGGGCGGTGGCGGCATTGTCCGCCCCGCTACACTTTTCACTCATTTACTCCCTGGTGAATGCGGCCTGGCCCAACGGCATGATGGGCTTGCTGCCAGCGGCGTTCGCGCTGCCGTTGCTAGGCTGCGTCGTCGTGTTGCTGAACTGGTTTCCGGCGGGGCACGCGCGGCGCGACGGTGTTCTTGCCTGGTTTGGCGGGGCGTCGCTGTTCTTCATCACGCTGATCTTCCCGATCCAGTTCGAGCGGCAATGGATCACCGTGGCGTGGGCGCTCGAAGGCGCGGCGTTGTGTTGGCTCTTCCATCGCGTGCCACATCCGGGTCTTCGCATCGCCGCCGTCGGACTTCTGACAGTGGCCTTTGCGCGGCTCGCGCTGAACCCGGCGGTGCTCAGTTACCATCCGCGCAGCGCAACGCCTATCCTCAACTGGTATCTATACGCCTACGGCCTAACAGCCGCGGCGCTGTTCGTGTCGGCACGGTTGCTCGCGCCTCCGCGCAATCGCATCGGTGCGCTGAATGCCCCTGTACTGCTGAATACGCTCGGCGTGGTTCTCGCCTTCATCCTGTTGAACCTGGAAATTGCCGACTATTTCATGGCGGCGGGTAAGAGGGAGCTGACATTCCAGTTTTCCGGCAATCTTGGGCGCGACATGACCTATACGATTACCTGGGCTTTTTTCGCCCTCAGTCTGGTGAGTGCGGGAATTTGGCGGCAGCTGCCAGCGGCGCGTTACGCGGGCCTGGCTCTGCTAAGTGTGACGTTGTTGAAGCTGTTCTTTCACGATCTCGCGCGGTTAAATCAACTCTACCGCATTGGCGCGCTGGCTGCTGTCGCCGTGGTAGCCATTGTCGCGTCGTTCCTCTATCAGAAGTTCCTCGCTCCCGATGGGGGTACCCCGAAGAAAGTCCCGACTTCCCCTTGAATCCGCTAACCAATTCTGACAACCGCCATCGCGATGCATCCTGTTCTACGGCGGCGGCGCTGTGGCTTTACCGGATCGTCCTGTTGGCCACCCTCTTCGGTGCCCGTACGACGGCCGCCCCGTTGAATGATTGGCCGTCCCGCCAAAGCCTGGGCGTGGCCGCACCGGGCCTCGTGAGGGTCGCGTTGCCGCCGGAGACCTTCGACGCCGCTCAAGCATCGCTTGCCGATTTGCGCGTGCTCGATCCTGCCGGCGCGGAAGTGCCGTACCTGATCGAACGCCCAAGGGCCACGACCCGAACGCACCGTCCACGGGAGGGGTGGCAAGTGTTCCTTGAAGGGAACCGGACGCGGATTGAGATTGATGTAAACCTGCGCGGCCAGCTCATCGCGCTCGGCATCGAAACACCCGCGGCTGAATTCTTGAAAGCCGCTTCGCTGACGGGTGCGTCTGCGGGTGGCACGCGCGCGTTGCTCTCGGCTTACCCGGTGTTCCGTCAGCCGGACGGTGCGACGCAACTCTTACTCCAACTGCCCGAAGGCGTGTGGACGCATCTCACACTTACACTGGATGACGCGCGATCGAAACCTATCCCCATTACCGCCATCCTGCTGCACGAGGCGGAATCCCCCGTGCCGCCACCGGAAGTCGCCGCCACCCGGCTCGTCGAACGCGTCGAAGGGGCTGGTGAGACGCGCCTCACCATCGACCTCGGCGCGGCACGGGTGCCGCTGGCAGGACTGCGGTTCGAGTCCGACGAGCCGCTGTTCATCCGGCACGTGACTCTTTTCACCCGGCAGTTGGAAAACGGCGAAGTGCGCGAGCGTCCGCTCGGTACCGGCACAATCTACCGCGTGGCTGTCGAAGGCGGGAACCCCGTCGCGCAGCTTGATCTCGCGCTCGACTCGCAGCCGCCCTCGCGAGAATTGGTGGTCGTGATCGACAATGGCGACAGCCCGCCGCTGCCCGTGGATGCCGTCGTGGCGTTACGACGTTCGATCCATCTTGTTTTTCATACGCGGCAGGCGGGCACCTTCCAATTATTTAGTGGGAACCCGCGCGCGGCTGCGCCGCGTTACGACGTCGCCGCGCTGGCTTCACAACTGAAGGGAGCCACACTCGCTTCGCTCAAGCCGGGTAGCCTCGGCGCTAACCCCGAGTTCCATCCTTCCGAACCACTGGCGGAAATCCCGCTGTTCGGCGCCGTGCTCGATGTGGAGCCGTGGCTGTTTCGCCGTGCGGTCAAGCTCGCCCCCGGCGCGGTGCAACAGCTCGAACTGACCCCGCACGTGCTGGCGCACTCACAGGCCGGGTTGGGAGATTTACGGCTTGTTGCGGCCGGGAAACAGGTGCCGTTCTTCCTCGAGCGCACGGGGTTCACGCGGGTTCTCGCGCCCGAAGTGTCGCGGACCGACGATCCAAAACAACCACGCTTGAGCCGTTGGACCATTCGCCTGCCTCACGCTCACCTGCCGCTGACAGCTGTCTCGTGTGAAATTAAAACGGTGTTGTTCGAGCGCGAGGCGCAGGTAATCGAGGAAGTGCCCGACAGCCGGGGCGAACGGCATCGGCGGCTGCTGGGCAGCTCGTCCTGGATCCGGAAACCCGACGGCAAATCGGGCCGGTTCAGCGTCAATCTCTCTCATCCACCGCAGACGGAAACTTTGTTGCTGGAGATCGACAACGGCGACAACCCAGCGTTGAATTTGGAGAAGTTCCGGGTTTTTCTTCCCGTGAACCGGTTGCTATTCAAGGCGCCACCGGGCGCGGTGATGGAGCTTTGCTACGGCAATGTGAAGGCCGCCCCCCCGAATTACGATCTCGGCCTTGTCGCCCCGCAGATCCTCGCCACCGCCAAATCCGACGCGACGCTCGCCGACGCCGATCCCGCCGGCCCGGCGGGCCGGAGCCCATCGAGCAGGACAATGTCTCTCCTCTTCTTCGGCGTGCTCGCGCTCGTCGTGGCCGTCTTGATGGTGGTCATTGTGCGGTTGCTGCCAAAACCAGCGACCCCCGGATGATCATTCCGGACGCCGTTGGACGGGCATTCTCCATAAAGTCGCGATGCGCATCACGGCTCCCTCGCAGACAGTCCGTCCTAGGCAAGCATGCCGCGTTTCTTGAGGTAACGCGCCACGGCATAGGCGACCGAGACGAGGAAGAGCATGAGCCAGAGCGTCTGGACCACCGGGGAACGGATAGAATACACCCCTGCAAACCACAGGTTTTTCAAGGTCGCCAGGAGGATCGCCGCCATCCAGATATAGGCTGAATTATACTCGGCCGTGATGAGCCGCCGCCAGTTGAAGTGCATCCCTTCGAGGGTCTTGCTCAGACCGGAAAAATTGGGAATGATCCGGTTCACGCTCACGCAATACGTGGTGAACTCCCCGCCAAACTTGCCCTGCAAATACGCTTCTTCAGCAGCGATGATCGCCCAATACGCAAAGAGGAAGAACGGAACACCAAGAGCCAGGAACAGCAACGAGTTCGCCGCGGTCCCAACGCCGATCAGGATCAAACAGTTGCCGACGTACAGTGGATTTCGGCAATGCGCGAACAGGCCCCCATGCACCAGTCGATCCGCATAAACCTGTCGTTTGCGCCCGCCGCGAATGATGTAATCCAAACCGACCGTCACGCCCCGCAGGAATTGCCCGGACAAGGTGATCAACACTCCGGCGAGGAGCGCGAGTCGATAATCAGGAAAGGCGGCCGGCCCATTCAGGAAGATGAGGATATACAGCAACGGAAAAATTCCGTTGCGGTGGTGAAAGAAAAAATTGCCGATCCGGACGATCATTTGACGGCGATAATGCCGCTGAAATTATACCACTTGAAAAAGACGTCGCAGTAGCGGAACCCGGCGCGCAGCAGCATTTCCCGGTTTTCCATCAGCTTGTAGGGCACGAGGACATTCTCGAGCGCCTCCCGCTTTTGCGCGATCTCGAGTTCGCTATAACCGTTGCGCTTCTTCAGGTCGTAATAGTATTTGATGAACAAGCGGTTGAACAACGAATCCTCTCCAATCAGTTTCTCGACCAAAATGAGGGCACCGTTTTCATTCATGCCGCGGAGAATGCCGCCGATCAATTTGTCCCGGTGCAGGGGCCGGATGAACTGCAGCGTCAGGACCATGAGGACCATCGAAGCATTTTCGATCTGAATGCCGTGGTTCAAGTCGGCGAGTCTGAGTTCGTGATCCCTGGAAAAGTTACTCTCCTTCAGTTTGGCGCGGCATTTCGCCAGCATTTCCTCGGAATTATCCACGCCGATAAACCGGACTTGATCGGGAACGTGTTTATGTAAATGCAGCAGGGTGGTGCCGGTCGAGCAGCCCAAATCGTAGAGATTGGTGCCATTGACGGCGAAATCGCCTGCCATTTCGCCGATCATGCGCTGCATCTCGGCGTAGAACGGCACCGATCGCCCCACCATGTCGTCAAAGACCGTCGCGACCTTCTCTCCAAAATGAAAATCGGCCACGTCCTTGATTTTATCGCTGAAAACTTCGTCTTTTGGCTGCACGGGATTTAAATGTTCGAGCGCTGGCTTGTCGCCGAGGATGACACTCTAACGCCGCCGTGTCGGAAAGAAAAATCCTAAATCTCCCGTGCCGGGCCGGGCATCCCGAAGTTGTTGGCGAAGGTAGCGGACGCCGCGCTGCGGCCCTGTCCGCCCGCTGTACGCGGGCGGGGTTGTCGCAGCGCGACAACCCCTACCAACTACTTCGAGATGCACCCCGTACCGGGTGTAAGCCAAAAATCTGATTCAGTTGTCCCACGGCTCGCGCCGTGGGCTACGGTCTGTCGCCGCTCAGCGGCTTGGCTAAATGCCGATTCTCCCCCGGGACACGCACACCAGAAAATGGCCAATCTTCAGGGCGCTCCGCGCCTTCCGAGTGTGAGCTCCCGTTCTCCTTTGCGACCTTTGCGGTCTTTATGTGAGGAATTCGTGAAGATTTTTGTCTCACGCCCTCCCGTACCCTGTCTTCCGGTGCATTCACGAGTTGCCGGGATGAATACTGGGTCCTGGCGGAACCAGCGGTAGTTCGGACAAGCGTGCGAACGGCTGATCGCACACCCCCTGTAGCAACGTCTGGTAAGCAAACACCAGGCGCTGGATCGTTGCCGCATTGAAGAGATCGGTCCGGTACTCCCAGCGCGCACGCAAGCGGTCGCCCTCCGCAAAGAGCATGACAGACAGATCAAACTTCGCGGTCCCGAGCTCTACCTCCAACGGTTCAATTTCGAGCCGCGGCAAAGCAAAGCGCTGCCGCGGCATGTTCTGCAACGTGAAGAGGATGCCGAAGAGCGGATGCCGGCTTAAATCACGCGGTGGATGGAGTTCCGCCACGAGCTGATCGAACGGCACATCTGGATGCTCAAAGTCTTCGGTGATACGGCTCCAGAGCTGCCGGAGAAAATCACGGAAGGGAGGGTCCCCCGACACGTCCCCTCGCAGCACCAGCGTATTGACAAAAAAGCCGATCAAGCGCTCGAGTTGGACCGGTTGCCGGTTGCCGATGACCGTGCCCACGGCGATATCCACCTGACCGGTGAACCGATGTAGCAATGCCTGAAACGCCGCCAGCAACGTTCCATAGAGACTCACATGCTCGCGGTTCCCGAGTGCCGTGATCCCGGCCACAATGGATTCCGGGATCCAGGAAACGAAGACGGCCCCCTGGAAGGACGTCCGAGCGGGTCGCAGCCGATCCGTTGGCAGGTCGAGCGCTTCAAGACCTTCGAGACGGCGTTTCCAGTAATCGAGCTGAGACGCGAGCCGTGCCTCGTGTCCGGGTTGTCGTTGCCACAACGTGAAGTCGCCGTACTGGATCTCCAAATCGGGCAACGGCGATGACTGGCCCACCAAGAACGCGGAATACAGAGTGGTCAATTCATCGGTCAGCACCCACTTGGACCATCGGTCGGAGAGGATGTGATGCATCGTAAACCGAAGCACATGCTCTTCCCGGGCAAGTCGAATCAGCGCCACCCGCCACACCGAACCCCGCTCCAGGTCGAACGGTTGGCGGGCATCGTCCAGCAGGTGATTGCGGCATTGCAATTCACGCTCCGATGCCGGCAACGAACTCAGGTCCACGATTTCCAGGCGCATCGGGAACTCTCGGGAGATTACCTGTCTCCCTTCGCCGTTGCGCATTCGAAACACGGTGCGGAACGTCTCGTGGCGTCGAATGATCTCTCGGAGGCTGCGCTCCAGGGTCTCGACGCTCAAGACACCCAGCAGACGCATTGCCCACGGCAAATTGTACAGAGTGGAATGCGGATGCAGCTGTGCGAAGAGCCAGAGTCGTTGCTGTTGGAACGAGAGCGGAAGCTCGTCATCGATTGAGACTCGTCGGCGCAACGGCTCCGCCTCGGGATCCGGCGTAGCCCCACGTCCGCCGCCCGATGTCACCTGATCCGCTAACCAGCAGAGGGTCGGATTCTCCAAAAACCGGCGCAGGGGCACCGTGACCTGGTAAGCCGCCCACACCCGTGCCACGACGCGGGTCGCCGCGAGGGAGTGGCCGCCCAGCTCGTAAAAACTGTCGCGCACTCCGACCGGTCCGCACCGGAGGACGTCGCGCCAGATTCCCTCAATGACCCCTTCGATCGGCCTCTTCGGCCCGATCGGATCGCGCGGTCTCGCCTCAACGGAGGCCTGCAGCGAAGCCAAGGCGGCTCGATCCAATTTGCCGTTCGCTGTGCGAGGAAGGGATTCAACGGGGACGAATGCAGACGGTAGCATCGGCTCGGGAAATTGTCGTCGAAGGTGGTCCCGAAGTTCGGTTGGATCCAGTCCCCACTTGGATTCGGCGACCATGAAGGCAACGAGCTGGGGTTCACCGTCGCGGTCACTGCGGACCGTCACCGCCGCCTGGCGGACGCCGGGATGATTTCCCAGCGCCGCCTCGACCCCCTGCAGGTCCACTCCGAGCCCGCGGATCTTGAGGCGCAAGTCCCGCCGGCCCACGTATACAAGGCAGCCGTCCCGCTGTCGGATCGCGAGATCCCCCGTGTGAAACTCGCAGTCACTCCCCGGCTCGGCTGGAAGCCGAAAAGCCGCCGCCGTCAATTCCGGTCGTCGCCAGTATCCCGGCGCGACGGCCGGGCTGCGAACCGTGATCTCGCCAACCTGGTCCAGGCCCACATCGCGGCCGCTGTCGTCCACCAGTCGTAACTCCACGCCCGGCATCGGGTGTCCAATCGCCACGGTGTCGCCCTCGATCGGTGCGTCGCGATTCATCAGATACGCCGCGAATCTGCCGGCTTCCGTGCACGAAATCGCATTCTCCAATCGGCAGTGCTTCGGGAAATGGCGCTGAAACGCCTCGAAATCCCTTCGCAACACCTTCTCACTACTCAATCGGACCAATCGGACCTCCGGGAAATGCTGGTCGGGCAGCAACGTCTGGACAAAGTGCCTGAAGACGGAAGCCGGCGCGGTGAAGACGGTTGCGCGACGCTCCAGCAACCAGTCCGCGAGACTTTCGATCCCCTGCTCGCGTAGATCGAATGCGAGCACGGTTGCCCCCCGCAGCAATGCTCGGAAAAGATTCACGGTACCGTTGCCCGTGTTGTACGCCGCGAGGAAGCAATACCGATCGTCCTCCGTAAGCGCCTGGTCGCCGGGCAATGCCTGCACGCCCCAGACAAGGTTGCGGTGAAGCCGGATCACGCCCTTGGGGCGCCCTGTCGAGCCCGAGGTAAAAATAAGGCACGCCGGTGCCTCGGCCGGGACAGTCCAGCCCGGATTCTCGTCGGAAAGTGTCTCGTCGAAATCGCCTTCGATCAGCAGTTCGCAACCCGGCGGCAGCAACGAACGGGCGTCGTCCGCATTCTCGCGGTTCACAAATACCCATCCTGCCTCCACATCCTCCAGAATTTCCCGGGTGCCATTGTCCGGTCCCAGCACATCCAGCACCACGGCGATCCGACCCGCTTTCAGTATCCCGAGCAGTGCTGCCACGGGACCTGAGCCCTGGCGCATTCGAATTCCTACCCGCGGTTCGGCATCGGGACAGCGCGCCCGGACCAACCGTGCCAGTCGATTGGCACGGCGATTGAGCTCATCGTAGGTGACGCATTCCGTGGACGAGTGATAGGCGATTCGAGTGGCATGCAACCGGGCCTGCCGTTCAAAAACCGTTCCGATCGACTCGGAGGGCGAAAACGTCACCGCGCAAACATTCTCGGACGGCGCTGGGTGGATGCCTGCTTCGCTCACGGGTAAATCGTCTGGTTACGGGTGTAGAATTCTCGATCGGATTCGCCATGCTCAGGCGGCCCGATCCCCGAGGCCTTCCAACCGCCGAAAGGCAGATCGACGTCCGCACCTGCGGTCGCACGGTTAATCTTCAAAATGCCCGCCTCGGCTTCGGACAAAAATCGGCGTTGAAGGTCTGCCGAATTGGAGAAGAGCGCAGCAACGAGCCCTTGCCGGACACCGTTACAGCGTGCCATCGCCTCGTCCCACGCGTCCACCGACTGAACGACGAGGACTGGGCCAAAGGTTTCCTCCTGAACCAACTCGTCGGCTGGATCGTCGCAAACGGCAATGACCGGCGGATGATATGCCCCGGCGAGCATCCACTCGTTGGGCACCGGCCCGTCATCAAGCGATAGCGGTTGAATCAAGCGGATGTTGCGGGATCGGGCCCTGCGAATAACCGCCGCGACGCGGTCCCGCTCAGCGGTGGAAATCATGGGTCCGATATGGGTGCCCGGGTCGAGCGGATCCCCCAGGCGGAGAGTCGCCGCCGCGGCGGACAGCCGCGATAGGAATTCGTCGAGGAAATGCCGTTCGACAACCACCCGCCGGTTTGCCGTGCAACGTTGCCCCGCCATGGCGAAGGCCCCTTCGGCGATAAGTTCCGCCGCATGGGTGAGGTTGGCATCGGACCAGACGACGGCTGCATTATTGCCACCCAATTCGGCCTGCAGCGGAATATGCCTTCGGGCACAAATCTCCTGCGCCGAATAGCCGGCGGAAAGGGAGCCCGTCAGGGTCACCGCCGCCACCGCTGGATGCTCCATCAGGAACTCCGCCGTCGACCGATCGCCCAGGACAACATTGACGACTCCCGGCGGAAGCCCGCAGTTGTGGAGAAGCTGCAGAACTCGCCGGGCGACCGTCGATCCCGCCGGAGCCGGCTTCCAGACGACAACGTTCCCGTACATGATCGCGGCACCCAGTTTTCCCAGCGGCAGAAAGAGCGGGTTGTTCCACGGCGTGATGAGCGCAATCACTCCCACCGGGCACCGCCGCGAATGGGGGCCTTGCTTCCGCGTAGATCTTGCCTCCTCGACCGCGCGCCGGGCAAGCGCGTGGAGTTGGGCGACCGCGCCGGCGATCTCGTCGCGCGCGTAGCGGATCGGTTTCCCTGTCTCCCGCACGATCTCCTCGGGCCAGCCAGGATCCGCCGCAATCCGCTCCGCGAACCGCGTCAGCACCGCGGCCCGGATTTCGACAGATCGACTCGACTCTTCCCGGCACGCCCGTCGGGCGGCGTCCACACTCGACGCAACGTCATTGGCATCCCCAACGGGGATTGGATCGAGAATCGTTTCGATCCGGGACGGTGAATGGCGGGAGAGGACGCGTCGCCCCTTACGGAATTCCTCATGACCGTCAACGACCGCCACCGGTAACCGTCCTTCAACCGTCGGCGATGCCTCGCTCGAAGCCGGTGGCGCGGCGATTCGTTCCACCAATTCTGCAACCGTGAGAAACCGGGCAACACGGGCCGCCAGATAACGGCGTGTGATCGCCGCGTGAAGCGGGTCGTTGCTCGCCACCGCGTCGTCCGCGATCCAGACGTCGTACCCTCGCTCGTACGCATCCAATGCGGTCGCCCGGACGCAGGCGTGCAGGTGCACGCCAGCCAGAAAGAGTGTGTCGGCACCAAACTGGCGCAGGACGTGATCGAGTTCGGAGCCACCAAACCCGCTGAAGAATCGCTTGTGCACGACGATCTCGATCTCGGACGCGGCCGGGTTCAATTCGACCGGTGGCTGGTGCCCCTCGGTGCCACGGACGCACTGCCACCTACCCAAGCGTTTCCAGTGGGGCATGCGCTCGTCCGATTCGCGATCGACGGTGGTCCAGATGTGCACGACGGGCACACCGTGCCGGCGACACGCGTTCAACAGGCGGGCGGCGCGCTCGACGACAAACCCCGCGGTCGGTTCCAAGCCGAATCCCACGAGGTAGTCCCGCTGCAAATCGACGAGGAGGAGGACGGACTTCACGTCACCCAGCGGACCGTACTAAGCCAGCCTAAAGCCATCGTCTTTCGTCCCGTTCACACCCGAAACTTGGGATCGCGGATGTGCACCCAGCAGTGGACATGCGGCGATCCACGGAAATACCAGACCATATCGGGCCCCTCGATCTGCCACACGTCCCAGACCCCATCATTCCCCAGATCGCCCTGCTTGAAAAACGCGAGGCTTAGGTTTTCGATGCCTTGAGCTTCCACCAACTTCATCGCTTCGTCGGTGTCCGGCTTCCGGAACGGACTCAACAAATCCCCCATCACCGTTCGGACAAGTCCGCGCTGATCCTTCGTCAAATCGGCAACGCGAATCCCCGGAAGCCCATCCGATCGGCCCCCGAGTTTCACCGTCGCAGCCTGTCTCTCAGGACGGCCCTTGCCATCGACCAGAGCCTTTTCCCGCTGCCGCCCGTCCAGCGCCTGGAACACCTCGTTGACTCGACGCGCCTGAAACCAGAAGACGTTGCCGGGATGATCCGACGGTTCAGAATCCTTTTCGCCCGCTTGGTGCCCATAAAAAATCGGGCCGCCGAAGGCGACGCCCTCGACCGAATCGCCGTCGCAACGTCGCGTGCAATGACGCCCCGTCAGGACGAACTCGAATCCCCTGCCGCCCGGTTGACCAAACAAGGCAATCGAAACGCCCCCTTCGAATCCCTTCCCCTCCGAATCGTGAATCATTTGCTCCATGGCGCGGTCGGCAAACTCCGGCGTATGCAATCCACGGTAGATCTGCCGTACTAAATCCTGCTGGTCCGCCGTCAACAGTTCGCGAATGGATTTCTTGGTGATAAGCCAGTTGTTGTCGGTCTCCTGGCGGAGCGGGTGATTAAAATCGAAACAGACCGCCGAGCGCTGCTCCGGCGAAAGCGACTTGTACAACTGCGACGCCAGGGTCTCCGAGGCGTCGTGTGGCGACGGAGCCGCCAGGGCACGGAACGGAGACACGAAAGCGCCGGCGGCCGCGGCCACCGCCGAGGCTTTCAAGAAGGACCTGCGGTCGAGAGTCGAAGGGTACGTGCAGTCACACCGGTTGAGGTCGGAATAAACGGGTTTCATGCTTTCGATTCTACTCCACTCCGCTTCGAATGGAAGAGAATGAATAAGCAATCGCCTGATAAGGGGCGCATCCCAATGTTGTGGGTCAGGCCTCCGTCCTGACAGTTCGGGGCTGCTCTGCAGCCCCTGGAGATTGGCCATTTTCTGATTGTCCCGGAGGGACATCGTGAGAATAGCCCGGCGTTTCAACGCCGGGAACGTTGGATCGAATTGCGCGAGTCCCGAAGGGACGGCTGGCTGTCGGAGCGCTGTCCTAATCAAATTTCTACATCCATCGCATGTTCGTGCATAAAGAACGGGGTCCCCTGTCGTGGGTTTGATTTTCAGCCGTCCCTTCGGGACTTGCTCGGTGTTTCCTGTAACCCGGCGTTGAAACGCCGGGCTATTGTCGATCGTCCCTCCGGGACATAGGGAAAAATATGGCCAATCTCCAGGGTCAGGCCTCCGGCCCGGCAATTCGGGACACCAGCCCCGACTCAATGAACAACCCCTCTCGTGCAATATTTCCAGGACCCTCAATTGAGGCCTTTGTCCGGCCCAGAATCATCGATTGGACAGGCGAAGAGCCCTCATTACCTTCAACGCACGATGCCGCCGGAATTCCCAATTTTGGAACCGCTCCCAGCCAAGGAATTTTTGGGGACTTTCTTCGTTCTGACGCGTGAACGCGGCGAAGCCCTTCTCCGCGAGGGACGGGTGAGCAGTCTTGTCTGCGATGTGCCTCAACTGCGTTACCGGGCTCAGGTGACAGAACGGTACGGCTATCAGGTCCACCTTACCCGAAGCGGCAACGGCAAGTGGGATGGCGTCTGCGCATGTCAGGTTGCCTCGAAGTGTCGGCACGTCTACGCCGTGATGGAGGCACTTCTCGGACGCAAGGGCCAATCCAATAAGACCCAGCCGGCGGAAACTGCCCAGACCGGCGAGACGGGTCATTCCGCGACGGAATCCAAAAATGGCTCTCCCGTGGTCGCGCGTCCGCCATCTCAGCCAACTCTCCCGGAAATCTTGGCGGCAAAAGTGGGTCGCCCCCTGCGGTCGGATGAACTGGCATACACCCAAGGTTTCCAGCGGTTCTGGCACCGTATTTCGAACGGCGGCGCGCCGAGCGTCGGCGACCTTCGAACCCTGGGTTTCATTCTCCCTCAGGGAAATCCCTGGGACCACGTCCAGGTTTCACCAGCCCAACCGGGCGAGGTCGTGCCCTATTGGAATCGTGTGGCGATTTGGGCTGAAGCCGAGGGAATGAAGATCCCGCCCTTCATGGCACCCGTCACGTCGCCCGAGCCGTATCTGAGCGAATACCGCAAGTGGCGCCGATCCGTGGAGATCGCGAACTGGCAGAAAACCCTGAAAGAAATCGAAGCGAGCGGAACGGTTATTCCTCCCCGTCGCATCGAGATCCGGGTCCGGGTGCTGAAGGACCGCGCGGAACTCGAATGGCGGTACGCGGGTGAAGCCGAGTTCGCCAAGATCAAGGTGAATCGGATGCGAGAGATCGAGGTGAGCGATCAGGCCCTCTCGCCCGAGTCCGAACATCTGTTTGCGATATTCTCCGGCTCGACCCGCTACGAGTCACCGGAACCGGAGATCGAGTATTCCGATGACGAATTCCTGATTCAGCTCGGCCATGCGCTGCGAGCCTCCTGGCTCGCCTCATCCTTTGTTACTGAACGTGGCGAACCCTTAGTCCGGATACCGGATCCGTTGCGATGGAATGTCTCGGCGCCGGACACGGCGGATGGCGACTATTTGTTCGAGTTGGTGCGCTCGGACGGAACACCAGTTCCCGAAGTCCACGCAATTTTCGACGGCCAGCCCACGTTGTATCTGACGAACGCGGGACTTTTCCCGGGGCCCACCTCGAGCTTCGACCCGCGGACGATGCAAAAGCCGCTGATGATCCCGGCGGCGGCCGTGGAATCGCGTTCCGGCGTCAGCCTTTTCCGCCGATTGCAGATGCCATTACCGGCACGCATCGAGGCGAGAACCCGCGTGATTCCCATCCGCCCACTCCTCCGGGCGGAAATTATTGAGGATTCCGCCACGCAACGAGAAGTCTGCCAATTCGAAGTCCTTGCGATGGATCCCGACGGCAAAACCCGCGAGAAATGGGGGGAGGATGGGTGGACAAAATATGGGTCGACTCCAAAACCGACTGACAAGAAACAGATCGTGATTGAGGATCGATCCGCGGTGGAACGAATGGGAAACCCCCTGGCCGGATTGAGTGCGTCGTGGGATTGGACCGATCGCTGCTGGAAGGCGCGCGTTACCCGAAATTTCGCGCAGGCATTTTCGGCGTGGCTGCAAGGGATCCCGCCCGAAGCCACGGTAGATTTGAGAGGCGAACTCGCGTCCTTCCTTCAAAAACCAGTGGCCGGCGAATTCAAGCTCGATGTCGAGGAAAGTGGCATCGACTGGTTTGATTTGCAGGTCATTGTAAATGTCGATGACACCACGCTCACGCCAGACGAGATCCAGGCGCTGTTGAGTGCGCGGGGAAAGTGGGTGCGGCTGACGGGAAAAGGTTGGCGGAAACTCGAATTCAAGGTTTCGACGGAAGATGAGGAACAACTTTCGCGCCTGGGCCTTTCGACGAATCAGCTCGATGGGGGGAAGCAGCGGCTGCATGCCTTGCAACTGGGTGACACCGCCGCGCGGCGTTTCCTCGGTGCCGAGCAATTCGAACGAGTTCAACGGCGCGCGAACGAGATCCGAGCACGGGTGACACCGGAAATCCCGGTCGGGATCTCCGCCGAATTGCGCCCGTACCAGCGGGACGGATTTCACTTCCTCGCCTACCTTGCGACCAACCGCTTCGGAGGGATTCTTGCCGATGACATGGGACTGGGGAAGACGCTCCAGGCGTTGACTTGGCTGACCTGGGTCCGGGCGCAACCCGGCGGGGAAGGGCGCCCATCGCTGGTCGTTTGCCCGAAGAGCGTCACGGACAACTGGCGTTCCGAGGCGGAACGATTCACCCCGGGGCTGCGGATCCGCGTGTGGAAGGGATCGGAAATTCAATCTCTCCCCGCGCTCGCATTGGCGGCCGACCTGCACGTGATCAACTACGCCCAGATGCGGCTGATCGGTGAAGGGCTTGCGCGCACCGATTTTCTCGTGGTGATTCTGGACGAAGGCCAGTTCATCAAAAATCCGTCGTCACAAACAGCTCAGATCGCCCGCTCTCTCCGTGCCGAACACCGTCTGGTGCTTAGCGGCACACCAATTGAGAACCGTCTGCTCGATCTGTGGAGCCTGCTGGCCTTCGCCATGCCGGGGGTACTCGGGCGGCAGGCGCAATTCCAGCAGTTGTATAACTCGAAGAATGACGCCTTCGCCCGGCAGCGACTGGCCGCCCGGGTGCGCCCGTTCCTGCTCCGGCGAACCAAGCTGCAGGTTGCGCGCGATTTGCCGGATCGCGTCGAGGAGGACCTGTACTGCGAACTTGAGGGTGAGCAAAAGATGCTCTACCGAGCCGAGCTGAAACGGGCGCAGGCGATGCTGCTGACGGCCACCACAGCGGAATCGCTGAATTCGATGCGGTTCAATGTGCTGACGTCGCTGCTGCGCCTTCGTCAGATCTGCTGTGACCCGCGCTTGGTGAAACCCGACGCGAAAGGAACTGGCGCGAAACTGGAGGCGTTGATCGACCATCTCGATCCGTTAATCGACAAGGGCGAGAAGGTTCTCATTTTTTCGCAGTTCGTCGAAATGCTCGAGTTGCTGCGGCAAGCCCTGAACGAACGGGGTTGGAAATTATTTCACCTCGATGGATCCACCGAAAACCGCGGAGATCTCGTGAAGGAATTCCAGGAAACCGAGGGAGCGGCCATCTTTCTCATCTCCCTCAAAGCAGGTGGATTCGGGCTCAACCTGACGGCGGCAAGTTACGTCGTTCTATTCGATCCTTGGTGGAATCCCGCGGTGGAGAACCAGGCGATCGACCGTACGCACCGGATCGGACAATCCCGTAACGTCTTTGCCCACCGGCTCCTGATCAAGGACAGCATCGAGGAAAAGATCCGCGCGCTGCAGAAGCGGAAGAAAGCCCTTTCGGACGATGTTTTTGGCGAGGAGCGGTTTGCCTCGGCATTGACACTGGACGACCTCAAGTTTCTCTTCGCCGACTGACGGAACGCCCGGCGCGACGCCCGCTCCTTGCCCTCGTCCCTCGTCCTCGCGCCTCGTCCCTCGTCCTCTCATCTCAATTCCGAAAACGATCCGCGAGGGACGACGGACGAGGACGACGGACGAGGACGACGTCCAAGGGACAGGTCATTGGCCCGGCTCGACTTCGGCATTGACCCTGGACGACCTCAAGTTTCCCTTCGCCGACTGACGGAACGCCCGGCGCGACGCCCGCTCCTTGCCCTCGTCCCTCGTCCTCGCGCCTCGTCCCTCGTCCTCTCATCCCAGCAGACAATTGACCTGTCCCTTAATTTTTCGTGTCCCTTTATTCTTCGCCGCGCTTATCCGTCGCGCCGATGATACCGCCGGTCTGGATGCCGCCCCCGGCCCAAATATTGGAGAAGGCGCGCGGCCAATGGTCACGTCCGGGCTGCAGCGTGCCGGCGGGAGCGCTGGCGTCCCCGGCACCGGTGCTGCGGTCGAAGCTGATCTTCGGCGTGCGGCCAAACTCGCCGGTCACGACCACCAGCACCCGCTTGTCGAGACCGCTTGGTCATACGCCTTGGCGCGGAATCGGAGACCGTCGAAGACGTGATGGTTGACCGCGTGATCGTCCCAATTCTGTACCCGGCCGCAGAGCGGTCCGCTTAGGCTTGGTGAGGATTTCGACCCCGGATTCGACGAGGCGCCGCGCCAGCAGGAGTTGCTGTCCCCAGCAATTGCGGCCGTAGCGGTCGCGCGTATGCGCGTCTTCCTTGCTGCAACGGTGTCCGTCTTGATTCAAAGGTAAGTTTCCATAGATCGCCGTAAATGCGGCAGGGCATCCGCCCAGCGCATATCCGTGAGAATGCCATTCCGCAAGGTCCTGATAAACTGCGCGGTCAACTGCACGATTGCGGGCAGCAACT
>CAMAUY010000103.1 GCA_945861565.1 Akkermansia muciniphila | reverse complement strand
GCCGCGGAGCAAGCCCTTCACCCATTCCACATTTTCCGCTTCGGCGAGTCGTTGCTTAATCGATGCGGCAAATAGCATCGGCCTGAATTACAGGATCGCCGGGCGTTTGTCCCGCTTTTTCTTGGGGGGCAAGCGCAGGGGTAGCTCGTCCCTCGCAACCCTGGGCTTCGAGGCGAAATCCCGTTGGGATTTCTTTGCGAAAGATGGCCAAACTCCTGGGATGCGTTCGGCATCGCGGGGAAGCCGGCATCCTCGTGTCGGAAATGCCTACGGAGGACTCCATCTTCATTGGGAAGTATAGTGGAAAAATGAGGCCTACTGGTCTCTCCGTCGAGATGTCGCGGCGTGGTGATTGGGATGCTCCACCACCTCTGCAGCGACCAGAAAACCGGTGTCAATCCCGTGTGTCATTGAGCAGCTCTTCCAGCAGATCATCCTCGGCATTCAGGGGCATTCGCACCGTGCCCAACCTCAATGGCGGCAGATCGAAGGCGCTACGCTGTTGCTCTTTACTTCGACGAAGGCGTAGAGCCCGGACAAAATGTTCCAATTTGGAAAGCTCAGCCACCGCTAGCTGAGGAACTGCCGCTCGGAGCTCGGCCGGGGAACAGCGGATTACAACACCTCGATCGGGTGGGTGATAATCCAGATATCAATGAGCACGGCACCCACAAGATCATCCGGCACTGGCTGTCCATCGTTAAACCGCAACGGCAGCAGAATTTCGTAGCGACGCATAGGCTTGCTCGTAGTTCAAACGCCCCTGGACGCTGAACGTGATCCCTTCAGCCGCGAGATGCGGCAAAGCCTCCTCGGGAACCAACGTGTCACCATTGGCCCACGACTTCCCGCTGAAGCGCCCCGCTAAATATCCCAAACCGCGCTTCTCCATCGGTGCATCACTGAACCGAATCAAAATCATGGGCAAAACGTGCGCTCAGATAGCCTTCTCCGCAATCGCAAACCGACCCTCCGATCCATCAATCGGTGCCATTCCGTGTTTGCGGCAAGGAATCATGTCGAGAATCAAGTATTTCTCAAAGTCGGGCTCTCAGGCAGAATTGCCGCGGCATGCAGCGCAAATCGAGTCGAACCCTTTCGGCCCTCTGGCAAATCACGTTCGTACTCGTGCTGTGGGGCCGTGTCGCAAGAGCCGCTGATCCCATTGTGGCGTGGAATGCGCTGGCCCTCGATTCCATTCGATTCGCCAACACACCGCCGCCGAGCGCTGCGCGCGAGTTGGCGATCCTTCACGCCGCCGCATTTGATGCCGTGAATGGGCTGGACAAAACCTATCTCGAATACCGATCTCATTCCAATTCGCCGAGCGGTGCATCCGCACCCGCCGCGATCGCAGGCGCCGCGAACCGCGTGCTACGTCAGGACTTCCCGCAGTTCACGCCGGCTTTCGACGCTGAACTTCAGGCGCAGTTGCTCGCTATTCCCGAGGGTCCGCCCAAAACAGCCGGACTCGCTTGGGGACGTCAGGTGGCGCAAGATATCTTGATCGAACGCGCCTTCGATGGCGCCTCGGTGGGAATTGACTATCGAACTTCCCCAGGCCCAGGACACTGGGAGCCCACACCGGTATTGTTTGCGAGTGCGTTGCTGCCCCAATGGCCCGGTGTAGCACCCTTTGCGTTGTTGCGTCCGGATCAGTTTCGGTCGCCGTCTCCTCCCAGCTTGGGCAGTACCCAATGGGAGTTGGATTTCAATGAGGTCAAAGCTTTGGGTGCGCGGAATAGTTTGGTGCGAACTCCGGAACAGACCGAGATCGCGTGGTTCTGGGCGGATGGGGTGGGCACGGAGTCACCCCCGGGACATTGGAATCAAATCGCCCAGGAATATGCGGAGGTTCAGAAATTCTCGCTGATCGAATCCGCCCGGCTTTTTGCGCTGCTCAATCTGGCTCTGGCCGATGCGGGCATTGCGGCATGGGATGCGAAATACACCTACGATTGGTGGCGTCCAATTACCGCCATTCGCGCTGGCGACGTGGATGGCAACCCCGGGACGGCCGCCGATCCCACTTGGACTCCATTGATCACGACGCCGCCGTTTCCGGAGCACGTCTCGGGACACAGTACCTTCAGTGCCGCGGCTGCAACCGTACTGGCTACCGTCAACGGCAGTGACAACTTTGCCTTCAGCATACGTTCCGACGGGCTCTTCGGTGCGGAGCGGAGCTTCCGAACGTTTTCCGAAGCCGCGGATGAAGCGGGTATGAGTCGTATTTACGGAGGCATTCATTTTCAATCTGCGAATACCGAAGGCCAGAAGCTGGGTGAGCGAATTGGAGAACACGTGGTTCAGAATTTCCTTTTGCCGAAGAACTCGGCGCGAATCAGGGTCGCTGCGGTTGGCGACCAGCTTGAGTTGCGTTGGCCCGTTGGTGTGCGCATTGAGAGTAATTTCAACCTGGATGGCCCCGAGTGGTTGCCGGTGGCGGGGAGTGGAACGGCGACGATTCCACGAACGGATCGGCAACGGTATTTTAGGATGCGTTAATCGGGTAGTTGAGCTCCGTGTTCAGGGGGCAAAACGCGATAATTGTGCACGAATTAACTTTGAGAGCTGCCCGCGGCCTCAGGGCTCCAGACCTCGTGGAATCTAAGTGACCCCTTACCTGGCCTACGGCCAGCCTCTCCGCCTGCTCCGCGCAGGCGGGTTCGTCGCAGCGCGACGAACCCTACCCCCCGCTCCGAGCGGGGGGAGGGCAGGGTGAGGGGGCGGTACATGGGCTGGGCTTGAGGAGCGGAGGCCCGTTCCGATTGGCTTCCTTCCGCCTCCATCCTCTCCCTACTTGTTCCTCGCGGGGAGAGGATGACGAGATTGATGCAGCCCTGCGCCGGGTCGGGTTTGGCAATTTTTCGCTCCGCGGTCGGGTCGGTTTGGGGTACGGTCGTTCCTGTGCAATCCAGCATTGATCAATGGCACGAACTATTTCGCATGCAGAAGTCGCTCAACGAGCGAATCGGAGTGAAAACCGACGGCATGACGGACGAAGAGAAGACCCAATGGGTTCTCAACTATTGTCGAGCGATGACCCAGGAGATTGCGGAACTGACGGATAGTGTTCCGTGGAAATGGTGGGCCAAGTATCAGAAATTCGATGAACAGAACGCCCGGGTGGAAGTGGTGGACCTTTTCCATTTTCTGATCAGTCTCGCCCAGGTGCTCGGGATGAGCGCCGAGGATGTCTTCCAGGCCTATCTCAAAAAGAATGAAGTGAATCTGAAGCGGCAGGACTCCGGGTATTCCACGAAAGACCATTCGGATTCGAAGCACATCTGACCGCACGCTGGCAGTCCGTATCTGGCCTGAATGACTCCCTGTCCGACCATTCCCGTGGCGGTGACGTTTTGGTCCTATTTCAAGGATCTGGCGGGGTGTGGCTCGACGACGGTCGAGGTGCCGCGGGGAGCCACTTTGGGAGAGGTGATCGATGAAGTTATGCGGCGATTTCCGGGTCTCACGGGCTTGCGGCAATCCGCCTTGGTGGCGGTGGGTGTGGAGTATCAACGGCCCGATTACTGCTTGCGCGAGGGCGATGAGGTCTCGTTGTTTCCACCCGTGCAAGGAGGGTAGGCGAGTTTGACCGGCGGACGATCTTCAGACATGAAACGGTGGCTACACTTGAGTCTCGATCCGATTGATGAACCGGCACTCAATGCGGCCATTGCCGTGTCTCCGGAGGCTGGGGCGGTGTTGGTATTTGTCGGACGGGTCCGCGGGCAGGAGGCGGGGCGGGAGATTGAGGGTCTGGAGTACGAGTGTTTTCAGCCGATGGCCGAGCGTCAGTTCCACCTGCTGTTTGATCAGGTTGCTGCGCGCTGGCCGATCGAATCGATTCGACTGGTACACCGGATCGGGCGGGTCCCGGTGAACGAAGTTTCGTTGTGGGTGGAAGTGATCGCTCCTCACCGCGGCGAAGCGTTTACGGCCTGCCAGTGGCTCATTGACGAAATGAAGCGTGTGGTGCCGATTTGGAAGAAACCGGTGCTGCGGACGCCGTAGCAGCTCGGAGCAGAAAAGTGGGGGGGGGTATTTCGAGAAAACGTCGCGCGGCGCTGCTATTTCTTTTTCTTCTTAGTCTTAGAGTTGGCGTAGGGAGGACGTGCCGGTTCACCGGGTTTCCGGGTGGGCACGTCTTTCAAAGCCCGTTCCAGTTCCTCTTCTGAAATCGTCAGAGGTTTCAACCTGGCATCCGCTCGCTCTTCTTCTGTGAGCCCTGTGAGTTGCCCTGCGGCAGCCACGATGTGTGGTGTCAAAAAGATCATTAACTCCGTTTTGGCGCCCTGTTTCTGTTTCCGTTTAAAAAGATTTCCAAGGCCTGGAATGTCGCCCAGCAGCGGGATTTTCGATTCGGAAGTCGTCTGCGTATTCTGGATCAAACCCCCGATGATGGCGGTTTGGCCGTCCGGGATGACCACGACGGTATCGGCTAGTCTCGAGTTGATGACGGGCGCCAGTGCGTCCCTTGAAATGGGAACCCATTGCGAGCGGTCGGCGAGTTGCGACGTTTCCGGGGCGACGATCATTTCGACCATTCCGTCCGGCGTGATGAACGGTGTGACGCGGAGGATAATACCGACGCTTTGATAGGTAACGGTGTTGATTTGGCCGTTGACCGCGTCGAAGCGGGTGTTGGTGACGAGTGGCACCTCTTGGCCGAGACTGATGGTTGCTGGCTGGTTGTTGCGGACGAGGATGGACGGGCGGGAGAGAATTTCGGCGCTTCCGCTTTGAGCGATGGCGCGGAGGGTCACTTGGTAGTCGGAGCCGAGAAGTTGATAGAGGCCAGCACCGGGCGGCGTAGGTGCAAAGCCGGTTATGTTTTGACCCAGGGCATTCAGGACGGCGTTCGTTGGTGATTGATTAAGACCGGACTGGCCGAAGGCATTCGCAAAGGCGCCGGTTCCGGCGTTGTCCAGACCCGTTCTGAAGCCGCCTTCAACTCCGAAATCGAGTCCGTTGTTATGGGTAACTTCGAGGAAGACCACCTTGATCAAAACTTGCGGGCGCGGTTTGTCGAGGCTCTGAATCACATCTCGAATCTGCAAGCTGGTATCCTCATCCGTGATGACGATAATTTTTCGAGTGTCGGGATCAACCGAGATGAGGGCGTCGCCAATCTGTGTGCTGTTCGGGTATTGCCGGGTCGTTGCACTGGTGCCGCCTCGGCGTCCGCCGGCACCGGTTTGTCCTCCCTGAAACTGGGCGACAGCGGTGCCGGTTATGAGGGTGCAAAGGAGAAGGCGGATCAAAATGCAGGTTTGTAAAGAGAGTGAAGACATGGATGGGAGAGGGTGAGAGTTTGGGTGCGTCGTGAGGATCAATCAGCGGCCGCCCACGCCACCGCCCCCTTGGCCTTGGCCTTGGCCGAATCCTCCCGTGGTACCACGGTTGCCACTTTGGTTTTGGTTTTGATTCTGACGAGTGGTGAGTGCGCTGTTTTGGTTTTGTGAGTTCTGATTGTTGCGATTCTGAGTCGTCTGATTCTCGAACAGCGAACGCAGCACTTGCTGGACTTCGGTCGGATCGGCGTTATTGAGGTCGTAGACGTAGACCTTTTGCTTCTTAGCGGGGTTCGTATCGAGTTGTTCGACCATTTGTGCGATCTGTCCCATCAGATCCCGCGCGGCCTTGACCACAATGGAACCCGTCCGTTGATCGGGAATGGCGAGCACGCGGCTCTTCTTCCTGGCCAGCTCACTGTCTCCACTGCCGTTATTTTGACCGCCGCCGGCTCCGCCCCGACCGCCTCCTCCGAAGCCGCCGAAAGGGCCGCCTCCGAAGCGAACCTGACCAGCATTGTTGTTGGCAGTTTGGGTGTCGTCGGGGAAGAGGCCGGTCAGGAGATCGGCCATTTCATTGGGATCGGCATTGAGCAACTTAAACGCGCGGACCTCGGTCACGTCTTCCACATTCTTGTCGACATTGCGCACCAATTGTTCAATGGCTGGCATGACATCTTCCGGCGCATTGACGATGAGCGAATTACTGTGTTCGTCGGCCACCGCCGTCACTCGCGAAGCGGCGGCCCGGCTATTTCCGGCCCCGGCAGCATTGCCACCCCCGCCGCCGCCTTGCCCGCCACGTTGGCCGCCGCCAAACGGCCCACCCCCGCCAAAGAACCCACCCCCGCCACCCCGATTATTGCCACCGGCGTTTCCACCGGCACTGGTTTGAGGAAACAGATCCTTGACGAGAGTTGCCAGCGCCTTGGCGTCGCCGTAGCGAACGGGAAAAACTCGAATCGTTGTGGCTCCCGCCAACGAGGTGTCGAGTGCGCGAATAATCTCCGTTATCCGTCGAATGCTCGTTTGTGTGTCGGTCAGAACCAGCGCATTTCCAGCCTCGTTCGCGGTCATTTCAGAGCCGGTCGGCAGCAGTGGCTGAAGATTCTGCACCAACTGCGCCGCCGTGATGAAGTGGATGGGGATGATCTGGGTTACGATCTCGTCGTTTTTGGGAATCGTGTCCGGATCGTTGCCACTTTTAACCGGGATGTCGCGTCGTTTGGCGGTTTCCTTGGAGACAATCGTGAGTGTGCGGCCGTTGCGCAGTGCGGAAAGGCCGTTCTTGTTTAGCGCGGTATCGAGGATGCTGAGGGCTTCTTCCTTGGAAACGGCTTGATTGCTCCACACGTCGATCTTTCCCCGAATTTCCGCCTCCGGCACGATGATGAATCCGGCGGCCTCACTCAGGTAACTCAGAACCATTTCGAGCGGCGCATTGCGAAAATTGAGGCGGAGCGGCCGGTCTGGCGTCGTTGACGGTGAGTCGGGCTTTGCGTCCGCAGGCTTTGGATCCGTCGCCGTTGAGTCCGGTTTTTCCGCTGCGCTGCTGACCGTGGGCGTTTCCGTGGTCTTTTCCTGAGCCCACAGGGTGGGAGTCATGAGCAGCAGGTGCAGCACCAGACTGGCGGTGAGTGAGGTAGGTTTACGGATTTTCATTCTTTAAGTCCTTTTCCCGCTTTTCAAGCAGACGCTTGAGTGCGTCATCGACTCCGCCGTCCGACGATTCGGAGCTGGCGGTATCATTGGAAGTGCTGGGTGAGCTCGAACCGGTCTGGGAATTGGGGCCGGCGGTGGTTGCATCGATTAGTTGCCAGGCGCCTTCGTCTTCACGCTGCATCTTAGCGCCCATCTTCAAGGTTAGGTTTTTTTCACCCCTCTCGAACTCGACGTCATCAATACCGATTGCCACTAGTTTATGACCGGCGATCATTTCTCCGACTTTGATCGCCTTGCGGAAGGCCGCGCCGGAGCCGTCGAAAAAAGCAATATCGCCCTGGGTGTAGCTGAGTGTCCCGACCACGGAGAACGACTCGATCCGTACTTCACGGGTTGGGCCTTCCTCGCCGCGAGCAGCGCGCCGGCTGCGGCTGGCATTAAAAATATTGCGGTCAGCGATGATCCGGAATGCGCTGAAGTCGAGTGCCACTGAGCCGGAGGGGGGGGTGTTCGTCGTTACGACTTCATGGGTCGTCTCGGTTTTGGGGCTGTTGGTGGGCACGGCCTCGGGCTTGCCCGCCAACGCGAGACCTGTCGCGAGAGCGAACATCGGTCCCACACCCGAGGCGCAGAGGGCTCGCCAGCTTGCGCGGCGGGGCAGCCTGATTTGAAAGGTCTCGGTCATCGTTTCTCCGTGCTTAATACCAACCCGCTTACCTGCAAGCCCAGGGTTAACAAGGACCCCGTCGTGTCGCGGGAATTTAGCTCCACAGAATCGACCTTGAGAGCAAGTGGATCGTGCTCGATTTCATACAAAAAGCGAGTGATGGTCGACAGGCTTCCAGCCGCATCCACCCGGCACTCCAGTATCATGAAGTCATCGTCATTCCGTTTCCACTGGGGCTTTATGGACGTGATGCTTACCCGGCTTTCTTGCGACCATCCGTCGAAGGCACCCAGCACGAGGCCTTCGGCGGCCGACACTTCGATCGGCAGCGTGTTGGTTCGCATCTCAGACCATCGGTTTCGGATGCCTTGTTCGCGTTGGATCAATTGACCGCCTTCATGGATTTGTCTTCGCAATTCGGCAATCCGCGTCGTGCGACTCTTCCAACTGTGAACCAGGGGCGTCAGCAATAGGCTATCTGCCGCCCAGAGGCCGACGATACCCAGGGTGAGAGCGGTCAGGAGTTGCTGACGGTTCTTGAAATCGAAGCTCATGGCTGTGGTGGACTCGCGATCCATTGAAAGTTGAACGTGAATTGCAGCGGAGCCTTGCCGCGCACTTGATCGACCTGGACGTCCACAACCTCCGACATGGCTCGAAGGCGATTCAGCGCCTTGAGCAGCGCGGTGTTATCGCTGGCAGTTCCACTGCAGAGGACGGTTCCGGCCTCGCGTAATTCGATCGTTTTGGCAGTAACGTCGCCGTTTTCGGGAAGCGCCTCGGTGAGACGGCGCAGGATGCTGAGGCTTCGGATTGAATCGTCGAACCAGGGGCGGAACTGTTTAATTTGTTGCTGGAACTGTCTTAGCTCTAGGACCTTGGGTGCCATGTGTGCCCACTCCGAGCTCAGTCGGGCGAACTGGATCTGTTGCCACCCAAAAGCCAGTCCCACGACGCCTAGAATGGCCCCCGTCAGCTTGCCCGCGATGACAAGTTGGCCCGAGGAATGTTTTCCGGCGAACCGCTGCCAGGCCGATACTCGCGGTGGCAAGAATTCGAGTTCGGCGGTCCGCCCGGCAAGTTCACGCACGGCGACCGCCACAGCCGGGGTCACCGGGGCGGTCACAGGCAATTTGATGCCAAGCTCGTTGGATGTGAATTGTTTTACGCACTCGATCCTCAATCCCAGGCTGACTGCGCGGAGCGTGAGTGCGGACTCCAGGGGGTTCGTCCCGGGGTGCCTGCCGAAAATCCGCAATGTTTTCAGGCTGTCCCGAACCGCATCCGGGAGCTGCCCAAGCGTGACGCGCAGCTCTCGAACGAGCTGCTCGGCCGCAATTCTCGTCGCTGCGTCATCGGTCGACACCCCGGGCTCCAGAGTGCGCAGGGCGATTACCCCGCCACCGCTGACCACAAGGACTGTGACCCTCCGCTCTCCGAACCAAAGGGCGATCGCGCCTTCCGTCTTGGCACTCGACGGCATCTGCAGGGCGGTGATGCCAAACGTGAAGGAGACCGGGAAGAGTCGAGCCGCCCGAAGGATCGCTTCCAGCCGGGTGATCGAGTCGCGTTGAACGGCCAGCTGGGTCGCGTAGGCGGGGCCATCGAGGAGTTGAAATCGCGAGGTGACGCAAGCGAGAGATTCCGCGGGGTAGGGGAAGCCGTTTTCGGCCTCGAGTTGCAGCAAGCTCTGGACGTCCTCTTCCGGAAGATCGGGGACAACGGTCTGGAGAGTGAGAGCCAAATCTTCCGGGAGGGCGAACCCACATCGACGCTCGCGAATCCCGGCGGCGTCGAGGACGCTTCTCAGCTCGCGGCCGACGACTTCGGGATCGGCTGACCGCGGGTCATGGGTGAGCGATCCTTCGCCGGAGCGGACGACCTCTGCCGAACCGTTGGAACGGTGCACAACGACCGCCTCGACGCGCAGACCATCGAAGGCGAGGCCGAGCAAGGTCTGTGGGCGCTTCGGTTTGAACCAGTCCATCATCGTGAATTCATCGCCAATTGTTGCTGTTGTAGCCGTGCCGCCTTGCCCAAGGCCCAGCCGAGATCGGTGAGATCCTGACGGTACCGGATCCGCGGAGCAGCCGCGGACAGATCAAACACGAATCGTGTACGCCGATAGCCGCGACCCAGGGGGCCGACAGCCGCGATATCGGCGGAGAAATGATAGCTGCGGCCGGTCAAAAAGCGCCCGGCGCGCGGGAGGTTTTGCGCGCCCAGAATTTCGGCGGCCCAGGCAACGGTGTTGAGACGACTTGGATTCGACTGCCGGTAGGCAACGAGCGAGGAAGCAAGCTGGGTTCCGATTCCGGGAACACAGGCCAGAACGACTTCGCTGGCCGTGTTCACGTTGACGAGACCGGTTGGTGCGTTGTTGCCGGGTGCGGAATAGACGTCCGCTTCGATTGCGGCAAATTCATCCAGGGTCATCCCGCTCCGGACAAAGAATTCGAGCACACTGTTGAATCGGGTGCCGGGGCCGCCGAGTCGTGCCAGGACATCGTTGGCTCGACTACTCCCGAGACTGGCGTTTAGGACGGTAGCGAGAGATTGGGCGAAGCCCGCCCCTTGCACGTTGATGCGGCGGGTCCCATTCGTCGCGGTCAGTGGCTCCGGAGAGGCGACGGTTACGTATTCAAGAATGCCTGGATCCAAAAGGCCATTGCGATCGTCGAGTGGCAGCGAGGCGGTTCCGTCATTCTCGTTCACGTCGAGGATGCCGTTCCGGTTTAGATCCTCGCCGTAGAGGATGTCGGGGTCCATCTCGTAGACCATCCGCAGCTCATCGATGCTTTCGAAAGGGGCATTCTTACAATGATAGGATGGATTGCGTCGCAGGTAGGTTTCGTCCTCGGCGCCCTGTTCCGAGATATCGCTATCGGCATCCCGCCAGTCGACGATGGCAGCAGCCAATTGGGGGGTCATGCGCGGCAGCAATTCCAACATGGCGGCGGTGGCCGTGTTTAGATCGAGTTTGGAGGCTTCGTCGACGAGGGCGAAGTGCGGGAGGTCCGTGGTGATCTGACTCTGGCGGTCGTCCCGGCCGATATACCAAAACGTCGCGTCTCCGACGGGCACGGCTTCGTGTTGATAGGTTTTGATGTCGGGCAGAACCCCGGGCTGATCGAGCCTGGCCAGGAGCAATGCGGCGTACCGGGCCGCGCCATCAATCGCATGGGCTGCTTCCATGCTTGCCGTCAGATTACTGGCGACTCGCAGATCGAGCGATGACGAGTTGCCAAAATACAACGCCAGGCTAACCAACCCGAAGGCAACCCACAGCGTGATAATCAGGGCCGAGCCGCGCGCTGAGGGATTTCGCGACGCGGGGTTGCGAGGGGCCCGGAACAATCTCACAGGGCACCTCCCGTGCTTTCGGCGCTCGCAGTCGTGTTGGTGCTGGCGGCGACGAGGATGGATACTACCAACTGAAGGGGAGCGGCGGCAACGTTCGGTACCCTTGCTTGGCCGGATTCCGGCAGTGCTTGAGCAACGGTGATTTCAACCCGGATCGCCTGCGGCAACGGCGTGACCTCATTGGTAGAATTCCAGGATGTCCGCCAATTGGACCCGTCATAAAAGGAAAAATCGATGCGCTCGACACCGCTCATCAACCATTGTTCTTCCGCTTCGGAATCCAACGCGGGCAATAAATTTCGCTTGACGACTCGCAGGAGGTCGCGCCCGGCGGCCGATGTCCGATTTGTCGATTCCCGGAGCACGTAGGCGACTCGCTGGATATCGCCCCACGGCTGGGTGGATCTCAGGTTGCCAGACGTCGTAAAAATCTCGGTGCCGACATCTTGCTGATTGATACCTTCGATCGTTGCATTGCTATCGAGGGCCCCGGCAAACGTCCCGCCGGGGACGACGATGCCGTCGAGATCCCGCCGGAGCGTGGCGAGGGTCTGCTGCTCGGGAAACGCCCGTTGGGCGGAGTCAGCCGTTTTTTGCCACAGGCGCATCGTGCCAAAAAACACCGCATTGACGGCGGCAAGTACCATCGCAAAAATCACCATCGCGAGGAGGAGCTCAATCAGGGTGAATCCGGACGGCCTCTTGGGAGAGCCTTCTTGGAACTGCCCGCTGGATCGAAACAGGCTCATAGTGGGTTCCCATCGATGAGTGTGCTGACGTGCACATCGTAGTCTTGACCCTGAACGGAGTAGTTTACAGTAAGGGTGAGAAGCCGGAGTGAGTCCTTCTGCCAGGACTCCGACCGGAGCTGCCAGCGGAACTGACGGGTGCCTTCCTCCGCCGACCCGTTCGCCGTCGATTGTTTCCATTGTCCGGTGGCGATGAGTTCGCTCAGCACGCGGTCGGCGACACGGGCCGCCACGACTTTGCGCTCGGCGACCTGGCTGGCGCGACTGGCGATTTGAATCGCCTGCACCGCAACCGGGATCACGATGGCGAGGAACATCAATGCCGCGAGCGCCTCGACCAGTGTGAAGCCGGCCTCGGCGCCCGGTCGGACGGGACGTTTCCCCTCTCCGTACGCCTGGAAAATCTTCAACCGGGATCTAGCGGCGGACAAATGCCAGGTGGTTGGTTTGAATTTCATAACGAACCCGATTTGGGTCTTGCGTGATCCATAGCGCGGGTCGCGGCCCATTGCCGCTGCCTGGGCGTTCCCGTTGTCGCAGCCAGAGGCCCAAAGGGCTTTCTTCACTGATAAATCCGTCCGGCTGGAACCGGATCGCCACGGCGTTTCCCCCCGGGGAGAGACCCCAGGGCATGGTGGGCAACGGTTGAGAGGAGGAGCGGGCGCGCTGATCCAGTTCGAGCTCAAGTTCGACATCCGTTGCGAGTTGGTAACGGAGGGCCTTTTCGTCCTGGGCCGAGTAGCTAAACTCTTCAGCCAGTCCGTAGGCACGCTGGGATGGGTCCAGCCATAGCACCATCGGGACGCCCTCGGAGACCGCGCGACTTCGGGCATAGCGGCTGAGCGAGAGGAATCGGCGGGCTTCGGAATCGAGGGTGCGGCCACGGAAAAAATTTCCTAATGAGGGTGCAAGCAGGGCGAAGGCGATCACCATCACCGCCATCACCAGAATCAGTTCGATGAGGGTTAAGGCACGCGTGCCGGTCGCCTCACCGCCGCGTTTGCGTCCAATTAGTAATATCATCGTCGCCGCCCACCCGCCCGTCGGGGCCCATGGACATCACGTCGTAGGAAGTGGGATTATTTTTGCCAGGACATTCATAAATATAGTCGTTGCCCCAAGGATCCTTCGGTACTTCCTTGAGATAGGGGCCGTTCCACTTCCGGGCGTCGCGAGGTTGTGAAACGAGATCCTGGATGCCGTTCTTTCCCTTGGGATAGTAGCCATTGTCCACCTCAAACGCGTCGAGCACGGTTCCGAAGGTGGATATCTGCGAGTTCGCCGCAGTCGTGCGTGCCTGCTCGGTCCGCCCCGCAAATTTTGGCACCACGATCGCCGCCAGGACGCCGAGGATGACCAACACGAGCAGCAGTTCGATCAGAGTAAAACCGCCGGTTCGGAGTCGTGCCGTCGTCGGGCGCGGAGGTGGGAGAGTTAGATTCATGATTCGCATGGATGGCGTCGTTATTTAATATGGTCTTGCAGTGAGAAGATGGGGATTACCATGCCGACGAAAATAACGCCGATGAATCCGGCAATGAGAAACAACATCAGCGGCTCGGCGAGAGCGACCGCGGTCTTGAGCTGACGATCGAGATCGTTTTCCGTCACGTTGGCGACCCGGACGAGTTCTTGATCGAGGCGCCCACTTTCCTCGGCGACTGAAATCATTTCCAGTGTGGAACCGGAGAAAAGTGTGCGGCAATCGCTCAGGCTTGACCCCAGTTGTCGGCCTTCCTTGACCCGTTCGATCGAATTGGAGACGGCGTCGACTAGGACTTGATTACCCATCGATCGACGGGCCACGTTGAGGCAATTGATGAGAGGCACGCCGGCGCCGAGCAGAGTTCCCAGCATCCGACAGAAGCGTGCCATCGCATATTGCGCGACCAAGGTTCCGACCACCGGCGCTCGCAGAATGGCTCCCTCCCACGCTCGCCGGCCGGTCTCGGACAAAAACCAGGTGCGGAGCAGGAACCCGCCAATGGCGATTGCGAGCACGGCGAATAATCCGTAACTTCGCAGGAATTCGCTCGTGCCCACGATCATCCGGGTGATCAACGGGAGTTGCGCTCCGAATCCGCTAAAAATCACCTGGAAGCGAGGGATGAAAAAAACGAGCAGAAATATCAGAACGCCGAGCGCCATGATCAGCAGGATCACCGGGTAAAGCATCGCGGTCATTACCTTCGATTTCATCTCTTTCTCACGCGCCTGAAAATCGGCGATTTGTGCCAACACAACATCGAGGAACCCCCCCGCCTCGCCGGCCTCCACCATGGCCACGTACACGCGGGGAAATGTTTCCGGCGATCGAGCCATCGCTTCCGTCAGCGAAAGGCCATCCACGACGAGCGTATGGATCCGTTTCCATTTCTCGGCCGCGGCCGGTGTCGCAGCTTCTTTGATCAGGATCACCAAAGCCCGGCTCAACGGCACTCCGGCGGCGAGGAGACTCGACAGCAAGCGGGTGAAATTTTCCAGGATCCTCGGCGTAATCTTATTGGCGCTGCCGAAGGACAGGTTTTGGGCCATCGCCGGGGCATTGGCTATCCGGGCGTCTTTCGGAGAATCTTTCCCGGATTCCTTGGATTTGGCGGGCGATTTCGGGGCCACGGCTGAGCTCGACGCGCCCCCCGCGCCGACACCCTTTTCCGTCAAGCGGATCGGTCGCAGTTGACGTTCGCTCACCAGCCGCATCGCTTCCTGCCTCCCACCGGCTTCAAGCTCCCCCTCGATCGTCCGACCGTCCGTTTGCAGCGCTTTGTAGGCGAAAACAGGCATGATTCAGGAACGGTTAACCGCCAGCTCGGCGGCGGAATTTCCCTCTCCATCCGCGCGCTCATCGACGGTGGTGCGTGACACTTCCTTGGCGGTTGTCACGCTCAGAACCTCTTCGACGGTGGTGATTCCCAGGTCGACCAGACGCCAACCGTCTTCGGCGAGTGTCCGCATTCCCTCGCGGCGCGCGACCTCTCGAATTTCGTCGGTCGATGCCTTCCGAAGGATCAATTGACGGATTTCATTGCTGGTGTCCATCCATTCGAAAATTGCGTGCCGGCCAAAGAATCCCGTATTGCGGCACTCGCGGCAGCCGGCCGAGCGATGGATCGGATGATCCAAGGGAATGCCGAGTTTCACCTTGAACGACTGAGCGGTGGGCGAATCGTCGATCGTCTTACACTTCCGGCAAAGGACGCGCACCAGACGTTGCGCCAGTACGGCTTCCAGCGAGGAGGCGACCAAGTAAGGTTCTACGCCCATGTCGACCAGCCGGGTACAGGCTCCCGCGGCATCATTTGTGTGGAGCGTGGAAAAGACCAAGTGCCCGGTCAACGAAGCCTGCACGGCGATCTGGGCCGTTTCCTGGTCGCGAATTTCACCGATCAAGATGACGTCGGGATCATGGCGCAGAATCGAGCGAAGGCCACGAGCAAAGGTTAGTCCGGACTTTTCGGAAACCTGGATCTGATTGACCCCGCGGAGTTGGTACTCGATCGGATCCTCGATGGTGATGATCTTGCGCTCGGTGTCGTTGATGGCATTGAGGGCCGTGAATAGAGTCGAAGTCTTGCCGCTTCCCGTGGGTCCGGTGACGAGGATAATTCCGTGCGGAAGCTCCAGCACCTGACTGAAGCAATCGACTTCGCGTTCCGCCATCCCCAGGTCACGCATGCCACGCAAGTTTGAATTCTGGCGCAGCAGACGCATCACCACCGCCTCCCCATGCAACATGGGAATAATCGAGACGCGGATGTCAACCTCGGCGTCTTCGATACGGACCTTGATGCGGCCATCCTGCGGCAATCGCTTCTCAGCGATATTGATGTGACTGAGAATTTTGACCCGGGAAACAATCGCCGGCTGGAATCGTTTGATTTGGGCCGGCACCGGCACCTCCTGGAGAACGCCATCAATCCGATAGCGGATTCGCAACTCGTCTTCGAACGGCTCCAAGTGTACGTCGGATGCACGGAGTCCAATGGCATCCTTCAGGAACTGGTTGACGAAGCGAATGATCGAAGCGTCTTCCGCGGCGGCATCCAGATCTCCATCGCCTTCGCCGTCATCGTCCACCACCTGCAGCACTCCCTCCTCGGCCAGGGTATCGATGGTGTCAGCGCCCACTCCGAGGCGCTTCTTCATCTCGCGCACGATCGCTTCGCGGGGCGCCAGGACGGGTTGCAGGCGAAGTCCTGTTATCGTTTTCAGAATGTCGAGACCCTGCGTGGCGAATAGCCGGCTGGTGGCAACTTCCACCGAACCATTCTCCCGCCGCAGGGGCAGCAATTCTTCCTTCAGTAGGATGCGCGCTGGAAAAAGCGCGAGAACCTTCTTGTCCGGATTAACGTCTTCCAAGGTGGAAAACGGTACCTGATACTCGCCTGCCAACCATTGCAGTATTTCGGATTCGGTGTCGTCGCCGCCGACTCCATTCGTCCGGCTGCCCGCGAATGCCCGTGCGTCGGTGGCCGACAATTGCTTGTCGGCCACCATCCGCGCCATCAGCGTTTCGAGCGAACTGGCATCAGCCATATTAAATGCGCCGTCGAAGGGGGCATGACCGGGGCTGCCGGGGATCGCAGCAAGTCTACTTCGGGTCAAACTTGAGCGGTCCCGGTTGGGTCCGGATTATTTGAGGAGACCGGCCAGGACGGCGGTAGCCTCCTGCTTCCCAGTGAGAACCTTCCGCAAATCTTCCTGGGTCTTCGCGAGATTGGCTTCCTTCTCCTTCTGCGACTCACGGTACTTGGCGAGCTTGGACTTGATGTCGTCCGCCGAAGCGTTGTTTTCGATTGCCGTTTGGAGCGCTTGAGCCTCAGGGCTGGGTTCGCCGCCGAATCCGCCGCGGCCCCCACCGCCAGGGCCGCCAGGACCCCCGCCGCGGCCCCCACCTCCAAATCCACCGAACCCCGCCCGGCCGCCGACTTCTCGACGGGCAGCGGTCACTTTCTCGATTCGCTCTGAGATGATCTTCCACTCGGCATCATCCTTCACTCCGAGTTGCTCGCGGGCGCGCTCCATCATCCGTTGCCGCATCTGCTCCGGATCGAAGTTGCCCCCGCCGGGGCCTCCCTGGCCGCGATTCCGGCGGCCTCCCTGTTCGGTGGCATTGGCGTCCTGAGCGACAAGGCTTGAGGGGCCAAGGAACAGCGTCAAGGCGAGGCCAGTGAGGGTTACAAATTTGGAAGCAATTTTCATGGCAGTACTCCGATCCGTTTTTTTGTGTAGATGATTTTGACGTTTCAACGTATGCGCTAACGCAACAGGTGACGGCGCGGGGGCGGGACTGGTTACAAAGATTATTGGTTTCGGCATCGTGGAGGACGTTGGGCAGGTCGCTGACGGTTTCGCCGGGGTAAAACCGAAGGTCCTGAATTCCGAACACCACGCCGGCAAGTAGCGCTGTTGGGTATTGCATACCGCAAAATCACGAGTTTCCGGGCAGCAATTCCACGAGATCACACCCAGAAAATGACTCCCAAAGGAGCCTCGACCACCCTCGGAGTATGACGATGATGAGATTATCGAGATCACCCGCGGATACTGGGCCGGAATCGAGAATGGCACCCATTATCGGCGCGATGTCACTCTGGGCGAGGATGCCTGTCGCACGAGAGATCGCAACGGAGCCGAGGCCCTCACCTGTCTGCGCAATTTGGCCAATGGGGCCTCCGAACTCGATCGGACAAAGGGGCGTACAACGGTCAATTCCCTGAACTCCTGTGCGAGCAACAAACCTTCTCAAGTGCCTGGAAAATCCTCAATCGATAGGCAACGAGCCGGCAGACCTATGTTCAAGGACCCTCCACCTCGCCGCAAGGACCGCTGACTCAATCGAACTTTCAAAGTTTTGGATCCACACTGAAAACTCGGAACAACGTCGGGCGCCTTGGGGGATCCCACCCTCTTCTGGCACGCCGGTTAGATTCAGAGCTTAAGTTCCGGCCGCTCCCGCGGCCATCCTGCCTCCTGCTCAATTCCAGATGAATTAGCCCTGGACCAACATCGTAATCAACGAGTTCCTGCCTTGCGCCGTGGTGGATATCATCGCCCCGACCATCCGGTGTCCACCTGATCAAGTGGTCTTTGCGACGAGTGCGAATGGTGCCGTGGTCAACTACAGCGTTGACGTCTTTGACCTGTGTGATCCTTCCCCGCGCAGCGGGATGATATTCGATGGGCTTTGATTTCATTGAGGCGACGGCGCATTTCCGCGTGAACGCGGGCGGCGGGGATGGTTTTGACTTTGCCGGAACGCAACTCTTCAAGTCGCCGCTTGATTTCCTTGTCCCAAGCGCGCTCGATTTCCGGGCTGACAAAATCTTCAACGCCCGTCATCAAAGCCTCGGCGAATTCCACGCGCTGTTTGGGCGTGAGTCGGGCCGCCAATTCGCCAGCCTTCTTTTTGAGTGTAACGGTCATGACTGGAAAATGCCCGAATCAACTGCTCTTGGCAAACCCGTTCATTTCTTCAAAAGCGCATATTCCATCGAGTCCACCAGCGCCTGCAAGCTGACCTCGATCATATTTTTCGGGTCAGAACGAGTTATTAACTCGTCGATGCGGATCAACGAATACTTGACTTGTGTCCGTGGCTCGTCCACTCCGAATTGAGTTTCCGGGCACAGTTTATTATTTTATAATGCGAATCAATCGGGCGTTGTTATATATTCTATAAGAATTAGTTGTTTGTGCTAACCACGTATTGTCGGAGTGTCATTTTCGCCGGCACGCCTAGGTAGGTCCGAAGAGTGTACGGGGGCTCGAACCGAGGAGCCGGACAACGTGGCGCAAAAGAGCGGCCAGGGTGAGGTCCTTCACCCGATGTGGGAACATCTGGAACTTTTCCGCCTCGGACACGGTACCGAATTGCAGGGCAGTTTCAAGATTTTGACTTTAAGGAGGCAGGTGAAACAAAAGACGATGTAAAACTGGACAAAACTCGCTGACTTTATTTAACTGCCGGCATGGCCGAGCCTTTTACGCTACCCGAGCACGAGCAACAAACGCTTTTGGATG
>CAMAUY010000102.1 GCA_945861565.1 Akkermansia muciniphila | reverse complement strand
CGCCTGCCTGCTGCTGGAAAGCTCGGCCAGCTCCCCAGGGGATCAGTGGTCAAACGTTGGTGAGTTCAGTAGCGCTGTAATTCATTGATAGCATGCAACTTCCATCTGAGTACATTCAAATTGTACCCACAGATTCTGCTGAGGAGACGAGAATCCAAGCGTTGTCCTTTATCAGCATAGTGTCGTGGATACACCTGGCGCGGACCCGACCGTTACCATGCCCGACATCAGCATTGGCACGGTGCCCGACGCGCCCGGCGCGCCCTATACCTCCGGGATAGGGGCTACCCTTGGATTTTGGCAATATACTGACGGTCACCGACCACCGGCCAAGGCCATCTACGACAACTTCGAAATCAGAAAGTATGACGCGGTATTCACGCGTTACGTGGATGTGAATAGCGCCAGTCCCACGCCGCCCTACACCAACTGGCTCACTGCGGCGACAAACATCCAGGACGCCATGGACGTGGCGCTGGCGGGCGACGAGATCGTTGTGACCAACGGCACCTACGCCACCGGCGGGCGGGCGGTGGGAACGAATGTGCTGGTGAACCGCGTGGCGGTGGACAAGCCGCTCACGTTGCGCAGCGTCAACGGCCCGCAGTTCACGATCATCCGGGGCTACCAGGTGCCTGGTACGACCAACGGCGACGGCGCGGTCCGGTGCGTGTATCTCACCAACGGCGCCAGCCTGTCCGGGTTTACCTTGACCAACGGCGCCACGCGGAGCGACGGGGATTGGGGCCGCGAGCAAAGCGGCGGCGGGGTCTGGTGTGAATCAACAAATGCTTTGGCCTCTAACTGTGTGGTGGCCGGCAACTCGGCGGTTGAAGCCGGCGGCGGGGCGTATGGCGGCGCCCTGAACAACTGCACCCTGACCGGGAACTCGACTCACTGGCTTGGCGGCGGGGCCGCCTATGGCACGCTGAACAACTGCAAGCTCACGGGCAACTCGGCTCAGTTCGGCGGCGGGGCGGGTGAAAGCATGCTGGACAATTGCATGCTTACCGGCAACTCGGCTCAGGTGGGCGGCGGCGGCGCTTGGGCTGATGAAGCCGGCGGCGGGGCGTATGGTGGCACCCTCAACAACTGCACGCTGACCGGCAACTCGGCTGGAGACTCGGGCGGCGGAGCCGCTGGGAGCACCCTGAACAACTGCCTCGTCTATTTCAACACCGCTCCGAATGGGCCAAACTACATCGGTGACGGGTATTACCGCGTCGTACTAAACTACTGCTGCACGACGCCGCTGCCCGCCGACGGGGTCGGTAACATCAGCCTCGATCCGCAATTAGCCAGCGCCTCGCACTTGAGCGCCGGCTCCCCCTGTCGCGGGGCGGGCAGTGCCACCTACGCGACCGGCACCGATCTTGATGGCGAAGCCTGGGCCAATCCCCCGTCCATTGGTTGCGATGAATACCAGCCTGGGGCAGTCACGGGGCCGCTGAGCGTGCGAATCGTGGCGGATTACACGAATGTGGCCGTGGGCTTCGCGGTAACCTTGACCGCTTTGATTGAAGGCCGGACCAGTCGATCCACATGGGACTTTGGGGACGGCGTGGCCCTGAGCAACCGGCCCTATGCCACATACGCCTGGGCGGAGCCAGGGGAGTATGCGTTGGTGTTGCGGGCGTTCAACGAAAGTCATCCCGCCGGGGCACGTGCAACTGTGACGATTCATGTGGGAGCAGGGTTGCATTATGTCACCGCGAACAACGCCAACCCCGTGCCGCCCTACACCTCGTGGGTCACAGCCGCCACGAACATTCAGGACGCGGTGGGTGCGGCGGCCGTTGGAGGGACCGTGCTGGTCACCAACGGCACCTACACGACGGGCGGGCGGGCGGTGTTTGGCACCATGACCAACCGCGTGGTAGTGGACAAGCCGCTCACCCTGCGAAGCGTCAATGGCCCAGAGGTGACGATCATCCAAGGTTACCAGGTGCCCGGCACCACCAACGGCGACGGCGCGATCCGGTGCGTGTATCTGGCCAACGGCGCGAGCCTGTCCGGGTTCACCTTGACCCATGGCGCCACGCGTGATGTGGACGACTACACGTCCTCTGAGTCTAGCGGCGGCGGAGTCTGGTGTGAATCCGCCAGCGTCGTGGTTTCCAACTGTGTGCTGACCGGCAACTCGGCTAAGTACGGCGGCGGGGCGGCTGGAACTTTGGACGCCCCTTGCACGCTCAACAACTGTGTGCTCTCTGGCAACTGGGCTAGCTTTGGCGGCGGGGCGTCTGAAAGCACGCTGAACAACTGCACACTGACCGGCAATTCGGCTCAATACGGTGGCGGGGCAATCGGGGGCACACTCAACAACTGCACGTTGACCGGCAACTCGGCTAGCCGGGGTGGCGGCGTTTACTACGCCAGACTGACCAACTGCACACTGACCGGCAACTCCGCGAGTGATTTTGCTGGAGGCGTGGCTGGAGCGATGGCAGCCGCGGAGCTAAACAACTGTATCGTCTATTTCAACAGCGCTCCGGAAGCGGCGAATTACGGCTACTGCGCCTTGAACTATTGCTGCACAACGCCGCTGCCTGCGGACGGCATCGGCAACATCACCAACGCACCGCTGTTCGTGGATTACGCGGGCGGTAACGTGCGCCTGCAATCCGTCTCCCCCTGCATCAACGCCGGCAATAGTACCTACGCCCCCGGCGCCACGGATCTGGACGGCCTCCCGCGCATCGTCAGCGGCACGGTGGACATCGGTGCCTACGAGTTCCAAGGACCCGGTTCGGTGATTTCCTACGCCTGGCTCCAGCAATACGGCCTGCCCACCGACGGTTCGGTGGATGCCACGGATGCGGACGCCGACGGCCATAACACCTGGCAGGAGTGGCGTTGCCAGACCGATCCCACCAACGCGCTCTCGGTGTTGCGCTTGCTGTCGGCGTCGCCCGCCGGCACTAGCGTGACTGTGAGTTGGCCGAGCGCGGCAGGCGTGAGTTATTTCTTAGAGCGGAGCACGAACCTGTGGACCAGCCCGACCTTCACGCTGCTGGCCCCGAATCTCCCCGGCCAACCCGGCACGACTACTTACACCGACACCAACGCCGCACCCTTGGCCCCGCTGTTCTACCGCGTGGGTGTGGGTCATTAGAAATCCAAAGGGACAAGACCATGAAAATGAATCAAACAAAACCAAACTGCACCTCAATGTTCAGGGTCCGATATCCGAGATTCGGGATTCTCCTGACGCTCTCATTGCTCCTGCCTGCAGTCCTGCTGTTGCGCGCCGCCAATGCCACTGAACTGCGCGGGGTGATGGACGGTCGATACCTGAACCTCAGTTGGGAGGCCCCGGACGGGAAGCTCCAGGAGGGCGCCACGCCAAATGGGCCCTGGCAGACGGTGACGACAGTAGCGCGCTCCAACCGGACAGCGACGACTTCGGCCCAGAAGTTCTATCGCCTGATTCTGCCGGCACCGGGCAAGAAGTGGCTCACCGTCGCCGCCGTCACCATGACATCGCAAACCAATACGGCGGCCAATCTTCAGACGTTTTACTCTTACATGGAGCGGGCCGCCAGCAATCGCGTAGATTTGATCGTTTTCCCCGAAGTGGCGCTCCAGGGGTGTCCCGGATGGCGGGAGGACTCCTCGAACCCATCGGCCCAGGAGATGGCTTACACCCGACAGACCGCCGAAATGATCCCGGGGCTGAGCACCAGCAACGTGGTGGCCAAGGCAAAGGAGTTGAACCTCTTTGTGGTCTTCGGGATGACCGAGAAGGACAGGGAGGGCCTGCTCTACAACGCCAACGTCTTTCTGGGGCCCGATGGCGTCATCGGAAAGCACCGGAAAACATACTTCATTGGAAACGATAGCCAGATCTGGCGTCTGGGCTCCGGGTACGCCGTTCTCGACAGCCAGATTGGAAAAATCGGGCTGATCATCTGCATTGAATTGTACTCGGGTGGAAACTATCCGGGACCTCTTTTGGCGAGCCAAGGTGCGGATCTGCTGGTCACCTGCTCGGCTTGGTGGAGTTCCGGCGCGTCCTCGTGGGCCGAAGCTACGGTTTTAAATGCAGTCCAAGCCGACCGTTGGCACGTCGCCAGTCAGCAGGTCGGCACCGTCGGCCATGTACAGGTTTACGGCCACAGCCAAATAGTCGATCCCAAGGGCAAGATCGTCCGTGACACCGGGGCGACGGAGGGCCTTGTGATGTGGGCGACCGACATCTTGATTGACACCAGAATCCCATGAACCAACCACCTTCAAACCCTCAACCGAAATGACAAACCCCAAGGGGTCAGTCCCGGCTATTGGAATATGTTGCCGCTTTCCGTCAATTGCCCAACGCGTGACGACACCCCATCTCCATGCGCTTGGCAATCCAGTCCAGCGTCATCACGGTCTCCTGCCTCAGGCGCTGCGCCACCTTCACTTTCTCAGGATTCGTCTCGCGTCGCTCCTTCAGCTTGCCCTCCGCCCAACCTGGCTTTCGCAATTCCTCGCCCACGATCCGCTCTGCCTTCTGTTCCTCCGTCTCCCGTTTCGCCTCCGCCAGCGTCTCCACAAAGTGAGCCCGGTCCCGGTGATCCTTGAAGATGGATTTCCGGTGATCGCCGCGACTCATGACGGGGTAAATCGCCCCTGGGTAATTGGACGCTCAGCCGGCGAGCGACTCGATTCGATCAAGCAATCGAGCGATCGGTGTCAACGGTGAATTCACCAATAGCCGGGACTGACCCCTTAACGCCTACCGAGTGGGGATTCTCCCGGATCAATGAAAGTGACGAATGACGAATCTTCAACTGAGAAAGGAAAGTCTATGAAAACGATCAGCATCAAATTGTTTGCGAGTGTTTTATTGATCATCACCGTGATGGTGGTTGGCACTCCGTTGGCATGTCACGCCGACCAGGAAGTCAGCGCGTGGGGCAGGGGCGTGTACTACAACGGCTCGGACTACGTTCCGATGACTGTGCCCGGCGGGTTGAGCAACGTGGTGGCGATTGCGGCGGGCAATTCTCACAGTCTGGCACTCACGGCTGAGGGCCGGGTTTTCAGTTGGGGTTACTACGACCAGACCACGGTGCCCAGCGGGTTAAGCAACGTGGTGGCGATTGCGGCGGGAGTCGCTCACAGTCTGGCGCTCACGGCCGCGGGCCTGGTGGTGTCGTGGGGCGACAACTCGTTTGGCCGGACGCATGTGCCCAACGGCTTGAGCAACGTGGTCGCCATTGCAGCGGGCGATTCTCACAGTCTGGCGCTCACGGCCGCGGGTCAAGTGGTGGCGTGGGGTGACAACAGGTCTGGCCGGACGGATGTGCCCAGCGGCTTAAGCAACGGAGATAAAGGGACAGGTCATTAGCTCCCATTGGCTGGGACTTTGGCTTGCCAGTCCAGTGCGCAGTGATAGTCTCGGGAGCATGTTCACAAGCGTTGAAGGAGTCTACCAGGACGGCGTGATCAAGCTGGCCGAACAGCCGGCGCAGGTGCCCGCGGGTTCGCCCGTGATCGTGACGTTCCTCCAAGACGGCGGGGCCGACCTGCGTGCTTACGGAATCGACGCCGCGGCCGCGGCCGAACTGCGAGCGAAACTGAGCGCGTTTGCCGAGGATTGGGACAGCCCCGAGATGGCGGCCTACGACAACTACCATGTCGCGAAGGCCCGTGGCTAAGCGCGGGGACGTCGTCCTCGTGCTCTTCCCCAATTCGGACTTACGCACGGCCAAGACCCGCCCGGCGCTGGTGGTGCAGGGCGACGGTCTGGAAACCGGTCTGGACCAGGTGCTGGTGGCGATGATCTCCAGCCGCATGTTCCGTGCGGGCCATCCCAGCCGCGTTACCGTTCCGCGCCATTCGCCCGCCGGCATTCAGTCCGGTCTGCTGGGCGATTCCGTTGTGATGACCGACAATCTCGCCACGGTGCTCGAATCAGCCGTCAGTGACGTCATCGGCCAGTTGCCGATGGCTGAGGTCGAAAGCGCCTTGAGGCACACCTTCGGACTGCCTGGCTGAAGCGAGCCGGCCCTTTGCTCCGGTGATTCCCGGATGAAAGGTCGCCTTCATCACCGATCAGCCGCGCGCCACCGGTGGGTTCTTGCAGAAACAATTCCCCTTCAACCCGGATTCCGAATTGGAAGGCCGCGGAAGAACGCGAAGGAAGCAGTTCCGCGCCTCGGGACAACGGAAGTCGCACCAGCGTTTTGAGGATAAAGGGACAGGTCAATTGTCTTCAAAGGTCAATTGTCTTCAAAGGTCAATTGTCTTCAAGGGACAGGTCAATTGTCTTCAGATTACGAGGGGCATTCGCTCTCCATGCTGCAGCGGATCGCAGCCGCGGTGAACAAGCGCCTGGAAGTTCGGTTCGTTTCCGCCGCTCGAAAAGCCGTGGCGTAATGGCGTTCTTAGCCAAAGATTTAGAAAGACGGGGTCCAGGAGCCGTGGCCCCTGGCGGGTTGGATTCGGGGAGGATTGTCGCCTCCCCGATTCCAGATCAAATTCTCGTTCGATGAAGGGTTGCTGAAGTGGCCATGCCCGCAGGCGGCCACGGAGTTGCGATTCGGACGCTAGCAAAACCCACGTTCACCTGCTCATTCGGTGGATTGAAACAGGGAGCCTCTTTATTTCATTTGTTGCCTCACATCTGAAACAATGCGAATCTGCTTCCCATGGCGAAGAGGGCGGGCAAACCAAATCCGAGCCGAGTTTCCGGGCGTTGGATGACAACATTGGAAGGTTACCGAGCCTTCCAACCGAATCCGTTGCCGCCGAAACTGGATTGGACTCCGGCACTCGCGGCCGCGCTGGCGGATGCCTCGATGCTCGTTGGGCGGCTGGCGGGAGAGGGGCGGCGTCTTCCAAATCCTCACATTCTCATCCGGCCCTTCATCCGGCGGGAGGCGGTGCTGTCGAGTCGCATTGAAGGAACGCAGGCCACTTTGGGCGAGTTGCTGGCAGCCGAGGCGGGGGCAACTGTGGAGCGAAGCCCGGATGATTTGCGCGATGTGGGCAACTACGTGACGGCCCTGGAGCATGGGATCGAGCGTCTCCAATCGCTGCCGATGTCTTTGCGACTCGTGCGGGAACTGCACGAACACCTGATGACTGGGGTGCGCGGCGGGCACGCCACACCGGGCGAATTCCGTCGGACCCAGAATTGGATCGGGCGTCCTGGTGAAACGCTGGCGCAAGCGAAGTACGTCCCCCCTCCGCCCGAAGTATTGGGGGAGCACCTCTCCGCGTGGGAGAAGTTCCTTCACGAGCGGATGCTACCCCCGCTGGTTCACGTCGCGCTCGCACACTACCAGTTCGAGGCCATTCACCCGTTTCTCGACGGCAATGGGCGCGTGGGCCGGTTGCTCATCACCCTGCAATTGTGCGAGCGCAACATTCTTCCGGCGCCATTGCTCTACTTGTCGGCGTTTTTCGAAGCCACGCGTGCGGATTACTACGCGGGTTTGCGGGCCGTGTCGGAACAAGGCGACTGGGAGAGCTGGGTGCAATACTTCCTGAATGGTGTGGCGCGCCAATCAGAAGATGCCTTGAGTCGGGCGGAACGGATCAATCGATTGCTGACGAACTGGCGCGACCAGCTTTCCGGTCAGGCAGGCACGAAGGTGTCCCGTCGGATGCTCGACCTGATCGGGGTCAACCCGTTCCTGACGCCGCGTGGCGCCGAGGAAAAACTGGACATTGCCTACAACACGGCCATGCGCGCCATCGGACAATTGGAAAAGCTCAAGGTCTTGAACCAAGTCAGCGAAGCCAGGCGGGATCGGGTCTTTTGCGCGAAGGCAATCCTCGATATTTTGGAAGAACCCGCCCGCCTGACGCCAGCGTAAACGCCCCGTTGCTACGTCAGAAGCCTGTGACCCGCAACGGGAGGATGCGGATACCGAGCGGCATTCAATTTCGACGTTAGTGTCCCATCAACAAAAAACGGTCAGTTCTTGGTATCAGCCACTCGTTTGCTTAGACCAAATACTATAAGGACTTCCAGAGTAAACAAAACTAAGAACTGATTCCATTACACGGATTCACATCGTTCGGCTACCCGATTGGGGTCATCGCTGCTCGTTTGAATCGTGGCCGGCTGAAGGCGGGCTCGGTTGCGATTTGGGATCGGTGGTTGCCTATCCGTGGCCGGCGGAGAATTCGACGAAATTTCGCAGCAAGCGTAATCCGTTCTCCTGGCTTTTCTCCGGGTGAAATTGGGTGGCGAAGACGTTGCCTCGCCAGATCGAGGATGCGAAATCGTCGCCATACTCCGTCCGGGTGGCCACCATCGACTCATCCGTGGGAGCGGGATAAAAGCTGTGGACGAAATAGAAATAGGCGCCGTCTGGAATCCCGCGATAGAGCGGACAGTCCGGCCGCAGGATCCGGACTTGATTCCAGCCAATCTGGGGAATTTTCAAACCCGGATGGCTGTGAAAACGGACCACGCGCCCGCCGAAGACAGAGAGACCCTCGGCGCAAGAATTGAATTCCTCGCTCCGTTCGAATAACGCCTGGTACCCCACACAAATTCCCAGGAAAGGCCGATCCGCCAGGATCCACGCGCGGGCGGCCGCGAGTAATTCCTGGCGTTGGAGAGCCGAGACGCAATCGTCGAAGGCCCCCACCCCAGGCAACACCACGGCATGGGCATTTTGCATCGCCGCCGGTGTGCGGACGCGCTCCACATCGGCCCCGACCTTGCGCAGGGCTTTTTCAACGCTGCGAATGTTTCCGGAATCGTAGTCGAGGAGGGCGATCATGAAGAGGTGTCGAGTCTCGCGCCGGAAGCCTGCGCCAGTTGCTGTTCCGTTTTCAATCGCAACTGGCCGCAGGCTGCGTCGATATCGTGCCCTTTCTCTCGGCGCAGCGTGGCGCTGATCTCTTCGTTGAGTATCGCCTGCAGAAAACGTTCGCAGACTTCCTCCGTCGGTCGGCTCCAGGGCAGGCCCTCGACGGTGTTGTAGGGGATCAGGTTCACCTTGGCATGCAGACGTCGGGCGAGCCGGGCGAGCGGAGCTGTCTGGTCGAGGGAATCATTGATCCCCGCGATCAGGATGTATTCGAGCGTCATCATCTTCCCCTTTCGCGCCACGTGGTATTCGCAGGCGGCTGTCAATTCCGCCAGCGGATACTTGCGATTGATGGGCATGATTTTCGACCGGACGATATCCGTTGCCCCATGCAGGGAGATGGCGAGGCGGAACTGGAGCGGTTCCTCGGCTAGTTGGCGGATCTGCGGGGCAAGTCCGCTGGTGGAAATCGTGATCTTGCGGGCACCGATGGAGCCGCCCCACGGCGCATTGAGAATGCGAAGGGCCGTCAGCAGGTGATCGTAATTCGCGAGGGGCTCGCCCATGCCCATGATGACCAGATTGTTGATGAGACGCGGCCTGCTGGAGGCGGTGGCGGGCTTGTCTCGGGCAGGTTTTTCCGCGCACGCCGGGTCCGCCATGGCCGCACTTTTCATGCGGGTCAAACTCGTGGGGTTGCCCTCCGGATCTGTCTCGTCCAGGGAGCTGCGACCGCGCACGGAGTCGGAGACTCCGGAAACGGGCAGGTTGGAGATCTGCTCCACCGGTGGCAGGGTGAGATCCGCTGCCGCCGGGGCCGCCGGGCTGACTGGGGTAGACGGCGCCGAATGCCATCGTTCCACCGCGAGGACCTGGCCAATGATCTCGTCGGGGGTCAGATTCCGTTTGTAGCCTGCCAATCCGCTAGCGCAGAACTGGCAGCCGTAGGCGCAGCCCACTTGGGTCGAGACGCAGAGGGTGTGGCGGTCACTGACATCGCCATACAGGGCGGGGCTGGCCGGGATCAGGACGCTTTCGATCAATTGCCCGTCAAAGAGTCGCCAAAGAAACTTCTGCGTGGTGTCGTGGGATCCTTGTTTCCGGACCAACTCGGGGAGGGCGAGTGTGAAAGTGGCCGCGAGTTTCTCGCGCAAGGGCCGGGAAAGATTGGTCATCTGCTCCCAGGAGGTTGCGCGCGTCGTATACAGCCAGTGTTGCAATTGATCCACTCGGTACGCGGGCTGCTGCCATTCGGCAAACAGGTTAACCAGTTGCTCACGAGACTGTGAGCGGGCATCGGGTTGGCGGACGAGAGAGGTCATGCGTGGGGGGCGATGTTTTCAGAAGGAGCGGGCGGCAGACGGATCAATCCTGGATGAAGTAGCTCAGGTTCTCGAGTTCGATGGCAAGGTTGACATTATTCACGGTAACATTTTCCGGGACGTGAGCCACGATGGGGGCAAAATTGAGAATGCCGGTGATGCCTTCATGAACCAGTTGGTTGATGACTTCCTGCGCGGCGCTGGCCGGCACGGCGAGAATCGCCATTCGAACATGGTGTTCCCGGATGACTTCACCCAGGCGGTGCATGGCGAGGATGGGGGTGTTTCCCGACCGGTCCCGGTGCCGTTGCGGTTCCTCATCGAACGCACCCACCAGTTCAAATCCCTCCTGTTCAAAGCCCCGGTACTGCAACAGAGCGGTTCCAAGATTGCCGACTCCCACCAGAACCACCGGCTGCAGCCGGTTGGTGCCGAGCAGGTCCGAAATCATCTTCGCCAGCTGCTCGATATCGTAGCCGAGCCCGCGGGTGCCGAATTGACCGAAGTAGGTGAGATCCTTCCGCAACTGGGTCGGTTTCACCCCCGCGGCTCGTGCGAGCGCTTCGCTACTCACGGTTTGCAATTCATTCTGTCGGAGCCGTTGCAGGCAACGCAGATAAATGCTCAAGCGGTAGATCGTCTTGCGGGGAATTTCGAGCCGGAGAGATTTCTTCAAGACAGCGGGGGTGAAAATGGATGGTGGGGAGGTGGACCGGGCGTCGAGAATTGGGAACCTATTTTTTCACCGCCCGGATTTCCCCGGTTTGCGGATTATAGGACCATGCGACGCCTGGGGGTGCAGCCGGCGTGGTCGCGAGAAATCCCTGGCTCACGAGTTCGTTCAGATCCTTTGGATACCGGTCTTCCACGGCATGAAACTGTTGGATCGCGGCCTGAATCTCGACGAATCCCACCGTTTTAATCGCGGTCCGCTTGCCGCGCGCCTGGGCACCGAGGTAGTCGACCGGCGCCAGGAGCGGGTTCCCGGAGTTAGCAAGAGGGTCCTCCGGCGGCTTGACCGCAGGCTTCTTCCCGCAGGCCCAACCGCAGGCGACCGCCATAAGAACAATAAAGCTCCAACGATTCACGGGTGCAGACTAGCGTGTATGAACCTGGTTTGCCAGAGTGAGCCGACATGAGTTGGTTGTATCGCCGGGTGATCCGGCCCGTTCTCTTTGCGCAGGATTCTGAGGTGATCCACGATCGCACTCTGCAGCTGCTCGCATGGGCTGGGCGACGTCCTCCGCTGGTGCGGCTTCTGCCCGCCGTGTACGGAGCCCCCGAATTAGCCGTGAACTGCTTCGGCCTGACCTTTCCCAATCCGGTGGGACTCGCCGCGGGCATGGATAAACGGGCTGTCGCCCTGCCGATGTGGGAGGCTTTTGGCTATGGATTCTGCGAAATCGGGGGTGTCACGTGGCATGCTCAGCCCGGAAATCCAAAACCCCGCATGTTCCGCGCCGTGCCGGACGGTGCCCTCGTGAACCGAATGGGATTCAACAACGGCGGCGCGCTCGCGCTTGCCTCGCAATTGGATGCCTGGCGCGATGCGAATCTCTGGCCCTCCCACCCGGTGGGAATCAACGTGGGAAAATCCAAGGTCACCCCCAACGAATGTGCGGCCGAAGACTACGCACGGTCCTTCCAAACGCTCCGCGCCAAGGCGGATTTTTTTGTGGTGAACGTCAGTTCGCCCAATACGCCAAACCTGCGCGACTTACAGGGGCAGTCCGCTCTCAACGAAATTCTGACCGAGCTCAAGCGGTTGAATCGCGAGATGGCTGGAATGGCGAAACCGCTGCTGGTGAAGATTGCCCCGGATCTCACCTCGGACGCCCTCGACTCAATTGTCGACGTTGCCGTCGCACTCCAACTCGATGGCCTGGTGGCAACCAATACAACCGTGACCCGCCCCGTCAGCAGCGATGCCCGCTCCGCAGTGGCCTATGCCGAATCGGGCGGCCTCAGCGGCCGTCCGATCCACGCCCGCAGCACGGAGGTCATCCGCCACCTCTATCGACGTACCGCAGGACGGATTCCCATTATCGGCGTGGGCGGAATTTTCTCGGCCGACGACGCGTGGGAAAAAATCACCGCAGGCGCAACCCTCGTTCAGGTTTACACGGGGATGGTTTACGAGGGTCCGGCCATTGCGGGCGACATCGTCCGCGGACTGGTCCGCAAGCTCGGGAACCGATCGTGGAGCGATGTCGTGGGTTCAGCGGCATGACGCGGTGTCCGACGGAGGAGTCGCCTCAGTCGGTAACCGCGCCCTCGCTGGCCGAACGGACCAACGCGGCATATTTCGCGAGCACCCCGCGTGTGTATCGGGGCTTGGGTTGCTTCCAGAGGCGCAGTCGACGGTCGAGTTCTTTCCCGTCAATATCGAGGGTGATGGTGCGAGTTTCGGCGTCAATTCGAATGGGATCACCATTGCGAATTACGGCGATGGGTCCGCCCTCGTAAGCTTCCGGCGTCACATGGCCGATCACGAATCCGTGAGAGCCCCCGCTGAATCGACCGTCGGTGATGAGCACCACGTCCTTGCCGAGGCCCTTACCCATGATCGCAGAGGTGGGGGACAACATCTCCCGCATGCCTGGCCCGCCCTTCGGACCTTCCGACCGGATGATAACCACGTGTCCCTTTTTCACCCGGCCGCCCAGAATGCCGTGGAGAGCGCTTTCCTCGTTTTCGAAAACGATGGCCTTGCCGGCGAACTGGAGCCCTTCTTTGCCGCTGATTTTTCCGACCGCTCCGCCCGGACAAAGGTTGCCGCGGAAGATCACCAAGTGGCTGCTGGACTTGATTGGGTTGTTGAATCCGTGGACGACATCCTGGCCCTTGGGATACTTTGGGGCTTTTCGCAGGTTTTCACGGAGCGTTTTTCCCGTCACGGTCATGCAATCGCCGTGCATCAATCCCTCGTCGAGCAGCATCTTCATCAGCGGCACCGTGCCTCCGATTTCGACCAGTCGCGCCATAACATACTTGCCGGACGGCTTCAGATCGGCCAGGACCGGCACCCGTTTCCCGACGCGCGTCCAGTCGTCGATCGTCAACTTCACGCCGGAGCACTGGGCCATGGCGATGAGGTGCATCACCGCGTTGGTGGACCCGCCCAGTGCGATCACCAGGGTCATGGCATTCTCGAAGGCTTCCCGGGTCATGATATCCCGGGGCAAAAGGCCCCGGCGGATCAGATGCATGACCGCGGCCCCGGCCCGTTCGCAATCAATTGTCTTGTCCTTCGAAATAGCCGCCTGCGCGGACGAATTCGGCAGGCTCATGCCGAGAGCTTCGATGGCACTCGCCATGGTGTTGGCCGTGTACATGCCGCCGCAGGAACCGGCACCGGGAATTGCCACTTCGGCGATTCGCTCCACTTCATTCGCGCTGCAGGTGCCGGCGGAATTGCGGCCCACCGCTTCGAAAATATTCACGAGATCGACATCTCGCCCCTCGTACTCGCCGGGCAGAATCGTGCCGCCGTAAACAAAAAGACTGGGCCGATTTAACCGCCCGATCGCCATGATGCAGCCCGGCATATTCTTGTCACAGCCCCCCACGGCCACAAATCCATCGAAGCCCTGACATCCCACCACCGTTTCGATCGAATCGGCGATTACTTCGCGGGATACCAGGGAATACTTCATCCCTTCGGTGCCCATCGAAATGCCGTCGGAAATGGTGATCGTATTGAAAACGATGGCTTTGCCGCCCGCCTCGTTGATGCCCTGGGCCACGCTGACAGCGAGTTGGTCGATGTGCATGTTGCAGGGCGTCACCATGCTCCAGGTCGAGGCGACACCCACCTGCGGTTTTCGGAAATCCTCCTTCTTAAACCCGGTTGCGTACAACATGCCACGGCTCGGGGCACGTTCGATGCCATCGACGACGATGGAGGACCATTTTCGCTGTGCGGACTTGGTGGAGGGGCGAGACAGTGAATTCATACAGTGCCGAATACTTCCGGTTGTTGTCGAAAAGGTCAAACGCCTACCGAGATCGCTTAATGCGGAGCCACGATTCCTGCTGTTGCCGCGGGCCGTCTTCCCGGCATATTCGGGTCATGAAGAACTGGGTTGCAGACTATCTGAACAAACAAAAGCTGGCGTACACCGCGCTGGATCCCGCCGCCATCGTGACACTCGTGGATGTCTTGCGACGGGCCCATGCGGCTGATCAGCAGATTTTTTCCATGGGGAACGGGGGCAGTGCCGCCAACGCGTCTCATTTTGCGGTCGATCTCGGCAAGGGTGCCTCCGACAAACTGGATCGGCGCTTCCGGGTATTGTCGCTGACCGACAATACGCCCTGGATTACCGCCCTGGGCAATGACTACCACTACGACGATATTTTCGTCCGCCAGTTGCAGAATTATGCGCGCACTGGCGATGTGCTGATCGGCATCAGCGTCAGTGGCAACTCTCCGAATTGTGTCAAGGCTTTCGAATGGGCTCGTGCGAATGGGGTGATCACGATCGGGTTGTTGGGGGCAAAACGCGGGCGGATGGCTGATCTATCGACCCATTCCATAATTGTCCAGGATTCACACTTTGGCCGGACGGAAGATGTTCAAATGACAATTCTTCATCTCCTGTGCTACGCATTCATGGAGCAACCCGCGAGCTGAGGGTCTCCCGCCTTTCTCTTTTGGCCGCTTGCCGCCGAGGGGGCAGCGCCGTCAGAGTGAAGAGACATGAAGCGAGTCGTCTTGCTGGGCAGCACCGGATCCATTGGCACCAGCACGTTGAAAGTGGTCGAGGATCTGCCTGGAGAACTCCAGTTGGTGGGGCTTGCCGCCGGTGGCAACATCGATCTACTGGCGGCACAGACGGGCCGCCATTCCCCTCGACTCATCTCGATCCAAGATCCTGCCAAAGTTCCCGTCCTAAAATCCCGGGTCGCTCCGGGGGTTCGGGTTGTGGCGGGACCGGAGGGACTGCTCGAACTGGCCACGATGCCGAATGCGGACATCGTTCTGATCGCCATCGTGGGAACGGCCGGCCTTGCCCCCGCCCTGGCGGCCATTCGGGCGGGCAAAGACATTGCCGTCGCGTCCAAGGAGATTCTGGTGATGGCCGGCGAGATTGTGATGGGCGAAGCTCGCAAACACGGAGTGAAGGTTCTCGCGGTGGACAGCGAGCACTCGGCGATCTTCCAATGCCTGGACAACAAGCCGCCGAGTTCGGTCCGCAATTTGTGGCTGACAGCATCCGGGGGCCCCTTTCGGAAAACACCCGCGGAACAATTTGCGAGCATCACCCTCGATCAGGCCTTGAAACACCCGTCGTGGGTGATGGGGCGCAAGATCACCATCGATTCGGCCACATTGTTCAACAAGGGCCTGGAGATGATCGAGGCGCGCTGGCTGTTTGATATCGAGATGGCCCGGGTCCAGGTGATCGTTCACCCGCAAAGCATCGTGCACTCGATGGTCGAGTTTATCGATGGCTCCGTGCTGGCGCAGTTGTCCACTCCGGACATGTGCCTGCCGATTCAATATGCCCTGATGTATCCGGCACGAGCCGACAGCGCCCGCGTTCAAACCAATTTTGCCCGGATTGGACAATTGACGTTCGAGGAACCCGATATGGGCCGATTTTCGGCCCTGACTTTGGCTCGCCGAGCGGGGGAAATCGGCGGCACGCTCCCCGCCGTTTTGAACGCGGCGAATGAGGTGGCGGTGGATGGATTCTGCCACCAGACGCTCAGCTTCTCCGGAATCAGCCAAACGGTCGCTCGCGTGATGGACCAACATTCGGTCGTAAGCCAGCCGACGCTTGATGAAATCCTGGCTGCGGATCGTTGGGCGCGTGAGGAAGCAGCCAGAATTGTGGCAACCGCCCATTGACTGCCCTGGCGCGATTGTCAGCGATAACAATTCCAACGATGTATGGAAAATCCGATCCGTGGCTGCATCGGAAATTGAATTATTCATATAAGGCATATCTATGTCTCGAGAGGTAGTTGGAACGAGCATTCTATCCCGTGAGCGGATCATCGCGACTCCCGGGTTCAACCGCTGGCTGGTGCCGCCGGCCGCCCTGGCTATTCACCTGTGCATCGGCATGGCCTATGGCTTCAGCGTGTTCTGGCTGCCGTTGTCCCGGGCCATCGGTTTGAATCAACCGAAGTCCTGCGGCGAATTGAGCCTCTGGGCGGCACTGTTCACCACCACGTGTGACTGGCGTGTTTCCGACCTGACCTGGATCTACACGTTGTTCTTCGTTTTCCTTGGCTCGGCAGCCGCCATTTGGGGTGGCTGGATCGAGCGTGTCGGGCCCCGCAAGGCCGGGGTCATGGCCGCGGTATGTTGGTGTGGCGGCATCACGATAGCCGCCCTCGGCGTGTTCGTGCATCAACTCTGGCTGATGTGGCTCGGCGCCGGAGTGATCGGCGGCATCGGCCTCGGACTCGGTTACCTCTCCCCGGTCTCGACCCTGATCCGCTGGTTTCCGGACCACCGGGGCATGGCCACCGGCATGGCCATCATGGGTTTCGGGGGAGGGGCCATGATTGGCGCACCGCTTGCTGACAGGCTCATGCGGGCTTTCAAGACCGACGAGTCGATCGGCGTCTGGCAGACGTTCCTGGTGTTGGCCGCGATCTATGGCGTCTTCATGCTTGCCGGGGCCTTCGGCTATCGCATTCCTCCGTACGGTTGGCGCCCGGAGGGATGGAACCCTCCGCCCGGACGCAAGACGATGATCACGGCCGGCCACGTCCATCTGCGCAACGCCCACCGGACGCCGCAGTTCTGGCTTATTTGGGCGGTACTCTGCTTCAACGTCTCGGCGGGAATCGGCGTGATCGGCATGGCGTCTCCGATGCTCCAGGAAATCTTTGGCGGGCGTCTCATCGGCCAGCCCGGATTGCGCTTCACGCAACTCGACGCCTCGCAAAAAACGACCATCGCCACAATTGCCGCCGGCTTCACGGGGCTATTGTCTTTGTTCAACATTGCGGGCCGGTTCTTTTGGGCCTCGCTCTCGGACCGGATTGGCCGCAAGGCAACCTACCACACGTTCTTCCTCCTCGGCATTGCCCTCTATGCTCTTGCCCCAACTGCGGCCCACGTCGGAAGCCAAGCGCTGTTTGTCGCGTGCTTCGCTCTCATTCTGTCGATGTACGGTGGAGGCTTTGCCACCATTCCGGCCTATCTGGCGGACATCTTCGGGACGCAGTTTGTCGGAGCTATCCACGGCCGGCTGCTCACGGCATGGTCCACCGCCGGCATCATTGGGCCGGTGGTCGTCACCTACATCCGCGAGTTTCAAATCCACGCGGGCATTCCCCGGGAGCAGGTCTACGATTTTACGATGTACCTCCTCGCGGGAATGTTGGGTCTTGGCTTTGTTGCCAACGGCCTCGTCAAGCCGTTGCCGGAAAAATGGTTCATGTCGGAGCAGGAGTTGGCCGTCCTCCAGGCAACGATGCGGCCCGCGGACTCCGTCGAGACGGATCCCATCCGGATTGGTCGGGGCGGCCTCGATGCGAGATCCGCCCTGGTCTGGGTCGCTGTCGGCATCCCGATTCTGTGGGGTGTTTGGATGACGCTGCAGCAGGCCGCGGCGCTGTTCCAGTGAGCCGGCCGGCGGTTGCGAGGTAGAATAGGGACGGGTCGATCGCTATGCGTTTCAATCGCCCGCCTTCATTACCTGCGCTTCGATATCCAGACCGACGCGCTGACTCCAGGCGCCGAGCATCTCTTTGAATCTCGGGCCGGGTTTGCCATCGCTGATGGGGATGCGGTTGATCTGGGTGCAAGGGGCGAGGCAGTAGGGCGTGGTGGTGAGCCACGCTTCATCGGCGTTGATCACGTCGTAGGGTTGGAAGTCTTTTTCGATGAACTGCATGCCCAGGCTCGGCGCGAGTTCCTTCACGGTTTGCAGGCTGATGCCCCAGAGGATGTTCCGCGGGGTGGGCGTGATAATGGTGCGGTCTTTGATGATGACGAAGTTTGCGCCGGCACATTCGGTCACGTTGCCGTCGAGATCGAGCAGCAGCGTGATCGCGCGCGGGTCGACGGCTTGCGATTGCTTGTCGGCGAGGAACCAGTGCAGGCGACTGCGGTTCTTCATCTTTGGATCGATGCACTGTGGCGGGATGTGCCGAATCGACGGCGTGACGACATGTGCGCCCTCGACAAACAAATGCCGCCACATACGGAAGCGCAGCGGAAACGAGTGGATGCAAAGGGTCGGCGTCATCGGACCGGGAACTCCCGCACTGCCGGCGTAGAGCGCGTTTTCACCCGGGGTGACGAAATTCACGATCCCGAGATCCTCGTCGGGCAGCAATAAGTTGCTGTTCGCAGCGGCAAGTTCGCTCGTCCTCGCGAGCATCTCCTCCGGCGAAAGGGGCACAACGATGCCGCAATACTTCAGCGAGCGATACAATCGCGCGATGTGATCCTCCGGTCGATACGCCTGATGTCGGAACGTGCGCGTCATTTCGGTGAGCGTCGCGCCGAGGACGATGCCGAGATCGTAGATATTCAGCTTCGCCTGCGAGGCGGGCCGGAAGCCATTGTTTAGAAAGACAATGGGCTCGTTCGGTGCGGTGGGTGACGAAGAGGCGATGGGGTCGGTTCTATCCATTTAAACGTTCGGCCACAAGGGCCTTTGGGAAAGTCTGCATTGCGGATTCTCCACCTGATACGGATGTTTCAGCTCCCGACGTAGCATTGAGGGACAGATTCTAAGGTTGCGGTCTCCGAATCGCAGCAAGAATCGTGGCAACCGTTCACTGGAGTGCGCCGGCAGAGCTCACAGCGACGACGGCGCTTTCAATCTGCCGCCCGGCGTGATTACTTACCCAAAGCGGTGTCGCGCTTCGCTTGCCCTCACCCTTCCCCGGAAAAAAGACCCCTAGACATAGCCCGCGGCTCGGTGTAGTGTCGTCGGCATGCTTGGGGCGATCAAGATATGCGGTCGCTGGATTGAAAAGCAGGTCTTGG
>CAMAUY010000101.1 GCA_945861565.1 Akkermansia muciniphila | reverse complement strand
ATCCTAGCAACCCCGTTGTTAACGAGTTAGGCAACGAAAAGCGATGCGCCGCACCTTTTCCGCTCCGCTGAAGCGGTCGGACGCCCAGAGTTGGCAGCTCCAACGGCGGTGGCAACGCCTTCAGGTGTTCGCGCCAGTAGGTCCGTTCGTGTTCCAGCAGTTCGCCTGCGACCTGCTGGCGTTGCCAGACCGCATAGTCCGCGTATTGCGCCGGCAGTTCAGGCAACTGAGCGGACTCGAATTGCGGGGCTGCTGCGTACAATTGCGACCATTCCTGGAAGAGTAATCGCAGTGACCAGACATCGATCAGGCTGTGATGAAAGTTTAGCAGCAGCACGTGATCGTTAGCCGCCAGCTTTAGCCAGCACACCCGCCAGAGCGGAGCCTGGCTCAGGTCAAAGGGACGGCGCACTTCCTCGGCGAGTCGCTTCTCCACCACCGCCTCCTGCTCGGCGACCGGCACCGACCGCAAATCCACCTCGACCCAAGGCAGGATGACTTCAATGGCGGGGAGAATCCTCTGGATCAGGGCTTCGCCGTCTTGCACAAGGGCCGTACGCAACACCTCGTGCCGATTCACGATGACCTGCAGACTGTTCCGCAATCGCTCGAGATCCACCACGCCATGGAGACGATAGACGACGGGGACGTTATAGGTGGCTGGGTCGGGGAGGGTCTGTTGCAGAAGCCACAGGCGCTGCTGCCCGAAGGAGGCTGGCAGCGGTTGCCGCCGGTCTCGGCGGCGTGGCGAAATTGGCTTCAGTCGGGCCATCATCACTTTTTCCGTTTGATGGATCGTAGGAGTTTGATTCGGATGTTTCGCGGCCCGGTAGACCGGGATCCGAAAAGGTGTTCGCTCTGACCACGCCTACCTTCGTCTTCGGTTGTCAAGGTGGTTTCACTTCCGGGCGGGATTTAGCCTGAAACCCATTCCCCTGAAAACCGTCGTCGACTCACTGTCCCGGCGGCACGAAGGGCAAGGCAACAACTACAGCTGAAGACTCACCGCCGAGCGTGCGCAGTCGGAGCACCGTCCCCACGGTGTTCGCTTCCCGGCGGACGTACCCCAAGGCGATGGGTATCCCGAGGGCCGGCGAGTGGATCGCGCTCGTGATCGTCCCCACTTCGCGTTCCGCAATGAGGAGTTTGTCGCCCCGGACCGGCAGTGTGGTCAACTTCGGGTCCAGACGAAGTCCTCGAAGTGCGCGGGCTACTTGACCATAGGTGCGGATGCGGGCAATGACTTCCTGGCCGATATAGCACCCTTTGTTGTAACTGATTGCCCGGGTCTCGATCCCCGTTTCCGGTGGTAGATTGGTTTCGTCCATGTCGACCCCGAACCGTGGGATCCCCGCTTCAACGCGAGCCCACTCAAACGCCTCGAATCCGGCCGGCCGCCCTCCCTCGGCACGCGCTGCGGCGACCAGTTTGTCGAGCACCATGGCTGTGGCATCGGTCGGAACATAGAAATCGAATCCCACCCCTCCTGCCCGCGCATGGTTGACGAGATACATATCCCCGAGGGATGGGTCCGCCTGGTGGGAAACCGAGAGTGACGCCTTCGGAATCGGGAGATCCGGCACCACCCGTCCCAACACCGCTTCCGCGAGCGGGCCCTGAATCGAAACGAGTCCGTAGAATGGGGCGACATCGACGAATTGGACATCTTCCGCCACAATATAATGCTCAAAGCGCTCGCGTAGCGATGAGGTCAATCCCGGTTCGAAGTCGAGGAGCAGTTCGTTCTCCAAGACGTGGATGTTCAGGTCTGCCTGCATTCTGCCTTTCGCCGTAACCAATGCGGCATAGCAACCCTCACCGGGTCGCAGCTTCTGAACGTCGTTTGATACTTGCCCATGCAACAGGCGAACGCGGTCCGTTCCGGTCAGACAACCGCGTCCGCGAAAACTGAAGTCCAACACGGCAGCGGTCTTCCTCAGTGCCTGATATTCGGCCAATGGGTCGCCATAATTCGCAACCATTTCGGAGCCTCGGAGTTCGCCGAAGGAGGCTCCCAGTGTGATGTGCAATTCGTGGAGAGGAAGAGGCAGGGGCGTGTTCAAGGGATAGGAATTGGGAGCCTAAGATGGAGCGGCAGTGAAACGGGCTGGATCTTGTCGCCGGGCCGCCTTTGCGCTGGGCCGGAGCGCACAGTCGGAAACAATCCCTGCTGCCGCAAGCAATTGGATCAGGCTGGACCGCAACCCCGGCGACAGCGAGGTCAGCGCTGGGCCGGTCTTCGATCGGAGTCGGGGCAGGTGATGAATCCGGTCGGGGGGAAAAAATTCTTTGAGTAACGCGATATTCGTTCGACTGGACAAGTCCGGCGACGCGGTGGACATCAAGACAACGAGCGTTCGCCGCCGGGCTGCTGGCGGAAGAGCCGCAAGTACCAGACGAACCTGATTGATCACACCCAATTTATTTACGGCGACGACGATCGGGATCGCCCGGAGGTCCACGATCAATTCAAGGGCGGAAAAACCCTCGCCGAGTGGCGTGAGCAACCCGCCGGCCCCTTCGATCAGCATCGGCCGCCCGGCGGAACTTCGAATCGTCTTCTGGAAAAACGCCGAGACCGCAGTCCGTCGCAGAGGTCGGCCTTCCTGGCGCGCGGCAAGGAGCGGAGCAAGGGGAGATCGGAAGTGAAAGGGATTCAGTTCATCCAGCGGCGCTCGACACCCGGCTGCCAGAGCGAGCCATCGCGCATCCGCGCGGTCGCCGGCGGAAACGGGCTTCAGGGCGAGGGGTTGCAGTGCGAGATCCCGCAAGACGCGGACCAATAGGACGGCAAGAACCGTCTTGCCGACACCGGTATCGGTTCCTGTGATGAAGAGAGGTGGTTTCATCCGAAGGTCGGTAGTCGCCGACACACTGGAGGAAAACAATTTCGGATTCACAAGTCACTTGGAATTGAATTCTCGGGCCGCATCGGTTCTGCTCCACGAATGCCCCCGCCGAATTCTCTTCCTCACGGGAACTTCGCCCCATGAGCGCTCTTTGGTTGTTCGCCATGGGTATGATAATTGTCGTTGGCGGCATTCTGGCGCTGCGGTTGCATGTGTTTCTCGCGTTGATTCTCGGCGCGATGGCGGTTGCGGTGCTGACGCCGGAGTCTGCCCTGCAGAGAGTTGCGGAAGGGCGGGTGGCTCGGGGAGAATTGACGGCCAAGGCCGCCACCCGGTTGGTGAATAAGCCGGCAGCAGGTCGAGTGGCCGAGGAATTCGGAAGAACCTGCGCCAATCTGGGCATCTTGATCGCCATGGCCACCATCCTGGGGCAGGCCATGTTGCTCTCCGGCGCAGCCGAGGCGATCGCCGCAGCCCTGTTGCGGTGTGTGGGCGCGGCGCGCGCACACTGGGCCTTCTTCGCCACCTCCTTCTTGCTGTGCATTCCCGTAATGCTCGACACTGTCATGTACCTCCTGGCCCCCCTCTTCAAGGCGGTCGCGCGCCGGACCGGGCGGAATTACCTGTTGCTGGTCATGTGCACGGTCGCAGGCGGCACCATTACCCATTCGCTGGTTCCGCCCACGCCAGGGCCACTGTTCGTCGCGGGTGAGTTGGGTGTGCCCCTCGGTCTGATGATTGGCATGGGGACTGGCATCGGCCTCGGAGCGGCCCTGACCGGTGTTCTTTTTGCCCTCTGGTCAAATCAACATCACTCGATAGCAGTGCCGATTGACGAGGGCACCCTGCCGGACGAGGCGCATCCGTTGCCGGGGCTCTGGCTGTCGTTTCTTCCGGTTCTGCTACCCATCGCGCTGGTGGGTCTCGACGCCGTGCTTTCGCCAACTCTGGCCGGTTTCGGAGGGATCAGCGGATTCGCCTGGGTGCTGAAGACGGTGGGTGACAAGGACATGGCACTCACGCTGGGGGCCTTGGCGGCTCTCATTCCTCTGATCGGACGTGGGGAAGAGAGTTCGAAAGCGGTGCGTTCCGCTCTGGGTGAAGGCGCGGTGATTTTGCTCATCATCGGTGCCGGAGGCGCATTTGGGGGCGTATTGCAGCAGACGGGCATCGCCAGCGAACTGGCCGCGAGTTTTCGCGGAGCGCAGATGTGGGCGCTACCGATGGTGTTTCTGGTGACCGCGCTGGTTCGGACGGCGCAAGGATCCGCGACGGTGGCGATGATCACGGCGGCACCCATCGCGAAAGCGCTCATTGTCAGTGGCACACCGATTCACCCGGTCTATTTCGCGATGGCAATTGGCTGTGGCTCGAAGCCATTCGCTTGGATGAATGATGCGGGTTTTTGGATTATCACGCGGCTGAGTGGAATGCGCGAAGCCCAGACGTTGCGCACAGTTTCACCGATGATGGCCATCCAGGGGCTGGTTGGCCTTTTGATCACCATGCTGGTGGCGTGGCTCTTTCCAATGAATCGCTAGGGGCACTCGCACAACGCCGGCTGGACGCGATCGCCATGGGCTGGCAGTGTCGCGGCTCGCACTCTTGATGAACGCTCCACGCCTTTCGCCAGAACAACTTCGCTCGTACCGATGGTTCGGGCCGAACGATCTCCGTTCGTTCGGTCATCGCTCGCGTGCCCGTCAGATGGGTCTCGGCCCTGCGGACTGGCAAGGCAAGCCGGTGATCGCGATCCTGAACACGTGGTCGGAACTGAATCCCTGTCATCTGCACTTCAAGATTCTTGCGGAGCATGTCAAGAAGGGCGTCCTTCAGGCAGGGGGCATGCCGGTCGAAGTTCCTTTGTTGTCGCTGAGCGAGAGCTACATGAAGCCGACGACGATGCTATATCGCAATTTGTTGGCGATGGAGACGGAGGAGGTTATCCGGTGCCAACCGATTGATGGTGTGGTGCTGCTGGGCGCTTGTGACAAGACGACACCGGCATTGATCATGGGAGCGACCTCGGCAGAGGTGCCGTTCCTCTTCGTACCGGGCGGCCCCATGTTGCGCGGAAACTGGCGGGGGGAAGTGCTCGGGAGCGGTTCCGATGCTTGGAAGTACTGGGATGAAAAGCGTGCGGGTCGATTAAGCGAGGAGGCGTGGTGTGAAATTGAAGACGGCATTGCCCGTTCCCACGGTCATTGCATGACGATGGGGACGGCGTCGACGATGACCGCGGTCGCAGAAACGCTGGGGCTAACGCTTCCGGGCGCGTCCTCGATTCCGGCGGTGGACATGGCGCACTGGCGGATGGCGGCCGAGTCGGGCCGACAGGCGGTGGAAAATGCGTGGCGGGATCTTCGGCCGGCACAGATATTGCGGCCGGAGTCGTTTCATAACGCCATTGTCATGGACATGGCGGTCGGCGGGTCGACCAACGCAATTATTCACCTCATTGCGATGGCAGGGCGGGCCGGAATTGCCCTCCCCTTGGAGCAGTTTGATGAGATTTCGCGTCGCACACCCCGGCTGGCGGATCTCCGGCCGGCGGGCCGTTTTCTGATGGAAGATTTCTACTATGCGGGCGGCTTGCGTCCTTTGCTGGGCCAGTTGCTGGATTTGTTATATCCCGATGTCCCGACGGTTAACGGGCATACGCTGCGGGAAAACCTTGCGGGTGCCGAGATATTCAACCCGGAAGTTATTCGTCCCCGTGACAAAGCCATTGCCGCGGAGGGTGGCACGGCAATTCTTCGTGGCAATCTGGCGCCGCGCGGTGCGGTGATAAAATATGCGGCAATGGAGCCGAGGTTCATGCAGCACACCGGGCCGGCGATCGTGTTCCACGACTACAATGACCTCGCGGCACGGATCGATGATCCAGCCCTCCCAGTGACTCGGGACTCGGTCCTCGTCTTGCAGAATGCCGGACCCGTCGGAGCCCCTGGGATGCCGGAATGGGGCATGCTTCCGATTCCTAGGAAGCTCTTGGAGGCAGGCGTGCGGGACATGGTGCGCGTTTCCGACGCCCGTATGAGCGGCACGAGTTACGGTGCCTGCGTGTTGCATGTCGCGCCGGAGTCCGCTGTCGGCGGCCCCCTTGCGCTGGTGCGGGATGGCGACCTCGTTACGCTCGACGTTGCTTCTCGGAGGATCGACGTCAAACAGTCCGCCGCCGAACTGGACGCACGGCGCGCCCGATGGAAGTCCCGCCCGGCGCCAACGCGGCGCGGTTACCAGTCCCTGTTTCTCAGCGAAGTGACCCAAGCGGACGAGGGTTGCGATTTTCGATTCCTTCATGCGGAATCTCCCACGCCCCAACCTGAAATTCATTGAATGAAAACCTCCTTTGTCCTTTCCGATCTCCAGCAATCCGTCATTGCCGTCCCGCCGCTTTGCCGGGACGCGCAACGGACTGTCTGTGCGCGGGAGAATGCAAAACTGATCCGCCATATCGAGTCCGGTGGCGTCTCCACGTTACTCTACGGCGGCAATGCCAATTTTTATAACATAAGTCTCAGCGAATATGCGGCAGTTCTCGATCTGCTCGAAGCAAGCGCGGCGGCGGGCACTTGGATCGTGCCGTCGGTGGGCCCGTATTTTGGAACCATGTTGGACCAGGCGGCCGTTCTAGCCGTGCGGAAATTCCCGACCGCGATGGTATTGCCGACCGTGGCGGTGAGTTCGCCCGAGGGCGTTCGGGCTGCGGTGATGACGTTCGTCGAGAAGGCTGGCATTCCCGCAGTGTTGTACGTCAAGGACGAGAAGTACGTGACCCTGGATGTCGTCAAATCGCTGGTCAATGCCGGTGTTATTGCTTGGATCAAATATGCGGTGGTGCGCGCCGACCCGTCCGTCGATCCGCTGCTGCGGTCGATTGTGGACGGTGTGGATCCCCGGCTTGTCGTTAGCGGTATTGGTGAGCAACCGGCACCGACGCATTGGCGGGAGTTCGGGGTGCATGCGTTTACCTCCGGGTGCGTCTGTGTGGCTCCTCGACGCTCGCAGGAAATGTTACGGGCTCTTCAGGCTGGCGATGATGCGAAGGTTTCCGCCATTCGCGCGCGGTTCAATTCTCTGGAATCATTGCGCAATGCCCACGGACCCATACCCATCCTGCATCGCGCCGTGGCGTTGGCCGGCATTGCTCAGACCGGGCCATCCCTTCCGCTGATCGCGGATCCAGCCGAGGCGCTGGGGGAGGAAATACAGCGGGCGGCGGGCGGACTGATGGCGTGGAATGGGGAAATGTGCTGAAAGAGACTAGAGGGTTTCCAACAGGGTCAACTCCTGAAGACCCAGTGCCTGAAGCGTCTCGGCGGATGGCTGCGCACCCGTGAAGTGGGCAAAGACCCTGGGTGCGGCGGGATTGATCTTGCCCGGAAATCGTTCCCGGAATTCCTGAAGAAAATCGACCAGAGCCCAGGCGAGCGTGCCGCTGGGGCTCACGATGCTGCCTCGCGCTGCCATCCCCGGCAAAAGCAGGCTGAATTCGTCGCTGAAAAACTCAAAATGGGTGCAGCCAAGGATTACCGAGGTGATTTTGCGTTGCTGCAGATCTCGGGACACTTGCTGGAGAAAACTTCGGACAGCGTCCGCATGGATCGGCTTGAGCAGTCCATCGCCGGTGAACACGTGCTCGACGTCGACGAAATTCACCAGGCGTTGAGCGGCCAGACTGACGATTTCCAGATCATGCGGCAGGCTCTGCGATGGTTCAAAGTTTCGGACGTGCGCACGACTGATGCCGCCGTGCGAATTGGGTGAGGTAAACGATTCGCGAGTGACGGCGATGTGCGGGGTGTGGTCGTAGTGAATCAGGTTGCGGGGCAGGGCGGGGGTGAGGCCGCGCTCGGTGAGATCATAGGAGACCAGCGGAAGTTCGTGGCCGGCGGCAAAACTGAGGGCGTCGCGATGCAGTTCGATCAAGCGATCGGCGTGGGCCTGGCAATCAGCGGTGAGTTCTGTCCCCAGCACACCGATGTTCTTGCAACGTCGAGAAGTCTGGCGTTCGCCCGCAATTCTGGCCTTCGCATAGGCCTGTTCAGCGCCCACGTCGACGATGCTAAAGATCTGCGGTCCCGTGCCCCCCTTTCCCCGTCGGCCCGCACGTTCCCAAGCACTGCTGGCGGTATTGCAGGCGATGCCAATGGCTGGGCAGATCGGTGACAGTCGATCAATGATGACGTCGGCCAGCGCCGCCACGGTCTCGAGAGGTTTGGTGCCGTAGGGGAGATTAGCCGTGTCGCCGAGGAACAGGACGCCTGCCGGGATTCCTGCTTCTTCGAGAATCCGCGCCACCCAAGATGTGGTCACAAGGCCACCGCTGCCGGAGTCGAAGATTCCGACGCAGGTGCCGGCGTCGATCGGCAACTTGGGAAGGGATGCGGGCGTTGACGGTGGCATGGCCGCAAGCATGGAGGAAAGATTGGGAAATGACCAATTTGGGTTTGCTGGAGGAGAGCTGGCGTTGCGCAAGTCAACTGCGTATCTTGGGACAGATGAGATGGACCCAAGGAAAGTAGGTCTGGTATCGAGCGGGATCGCGTGTCAGCAGGATTAGCTTCTCGGCTTCTGCATGGGCTCCTATAAAAAAATCAGGGAGCGGTGCGGTGCGGTTGCCGCCTTGCTGTCGATAAGCAGCAAAGGCACGGGCGGCGATTGGAGCCACGGAGTAGGGCAGGGGAAGACGCTTGAACAGGGTGGGTGGAACCAAGAGTCGATCCAATTCGACGGTCGTGGGATACGCAGGAACCAACTCCGTGTAAATTATGGGATTGATAGCGAGCTTGTCGATCTTCCGCGCAGCAAGGAGTCGTGCAGATGACCAATCAAACCACTCGGAATCATGGGTGGCGATGTCGAGGAGTACGTTGGTATCTACCAGAATCATCGCGCGGATTAATCCTCGCCGCGGGTTTCGGCCATGATTTCGTCCGTCGTCTGATCGGTGTTGGCGGACCCGGTTGCCTGCGCCAGCCATTTGTCGAAATCATCGCCCGAGTGCTTTTGATGACGGATGAATAGTTGCCCGTGCTCAGCGGTGAAAGTGATCTCCGTGCCTGGATGCAGTCCGAAGCGCTCGCGAAAGGGCAGCGGAATCGTGACTTGTCCCTTGGAGGTAATTCTCATACAGTGGTAATACCGCACAGAGTATTACCAGTCAATTACTGATCAGCGTAATCACGATGGAAGCCAGCTCGCCAGGAGGAGTTATTGATGGCAGGAATCGGTTTATTGACGGTCATGGACGTGCAGTTCAAATCGACGATCATCACCCCAGAACGTTGCTGGCGTCGGCTCCATTCCGCCATTCGTTCTGATTTTCCAGTTTCCATCCGGTGGATTCCCCCTCAGTTTGTCCCGATGACACTTGAAGATTCACTGGGCGACATTCTACGAAAGGCCCGGATTTCGGCAAACGTAACACCGGAAGCGGCAGCCTCTGCCGCGGGCTTGACTGCCGGAGACTACGCGGCAGTGGAGGAATCGGGGAAAGCTCCGGCACCATTTAATTTCGGAGCCATCGGACGTCTCCTGAGCCTCCACGGGGCCAAATTGGAACGGATTGCAAGGGGTTGGCTCCCGAAGCCGGTCGACACGACGGGGTGGCGTGAGTTTCGGATGATCACGACGGCCGAGGACGGCACGGTCGTCAACGCCTATCTCGTCTGGGATGAGGTTACAAAGGAGGCGGCTCTTTTTGACACGGGATGGAATGCAGCGCCCATATTGCAGCATGTCGAAGCGAACGGTCTTACCCTAAAGCACTTATTTATAACCCACAGTCACGTCGATCACATCGCCGCCTTGGGGCCAATCCGGGAGCGATTTCCGAAGGTGCGACTGCACTCAAACATGAAATCTGCCCCGGTCGATCAGCGAAATCTAGCCAACGATTTCATAATGCTTGGGAGTCTGCGGATTACCAATCGTGATACGCCGGGCCATGCCGAAGATGGGGTGACCTATCTGGTCGGCATGTGGGGGGATGACGCGCCGCACGTCGCCATTGTGGGCGACGCGATCTTTGCGGGGTCCATTGGGGGTGCCAAGCAGTTGCTGGAGCTTGCGCGGCAAAAAGTTCGCGATCAGATTTTCTCACTACCCGGGGCGACCTTGATCTGCCCAGGCCATGGACCCTTGAGCACGGTGGACGAGGAGAAGGCCAACAACCCTTGGTTTGTTTAAAGGTTGTCGGAGAGTCATCGAACGAATTTGAAATTAACCCAGTTGTTGCCTACCGTGGACGCGGGCGGATTTTGTGAATAGCCTGCGGTTGAACTTAACCTAAATTGGGGTTGCCCACATGAAGACTCGCGCGTTGTTTCTCCCGGTCATGTCTTTCACCGCACGGCTGACGTGGACGGGCGTGCGCGTGCTCGTGCGCGTGCTCGTGCTGATGGGGATGGGCGTCACTCTGCCGGGTTTCGCCGTCGCGGCAGAAACGAACGCAGCGGTGACCAACGCTGTGTCGGCTGCGCAGATGTCGGTGCCGTTGTCGACGCTTTCGATGTCTGGATCCTTGATCAATGCTGACGCACTGCGCCAGCGATTGGTTCCCCGCTCGTACAGCCTCGACGATGACGGCGGTGTAGTCCGTTACCTCTGGCGGGATCCGAAGCCGTTTAAGTTCTGGCAAGTTTTGAACCCGTTTGCGCCGCGTTCGATGGGGACACCGCCCGGTACTGGATTGTCGTTTGCTGAGCCGCGACCGATGCCGCGGGGTTTTGAGGATGATAAGACCCGCGAAGCCGGCGGCATTTCGGTGATTCGATTTTCCTGGTGAGGGGTGTTAGCGCAACAAATCCAGATTCTGAAACGTTCCTGAGTGCCTTCACGCGTGTTTCGGTCTAGGGTTGCTGCCGTGCGGAGTTCGTACTATCAGCCAGGGTCGTCGCGCGCGGAGAGCGTGGAGCGGTTATTCAACCGCATCGCGCCCCGCTACGACCTGATCAATGACCTGCAGAGTTTTGGGCTGCACCGTTTCTGGAAGCGCCGGCTAGTGTCGCTCGCGGCGGCCCGACCGGGGGAGCGGGCATTGGATCTGTGTTGTGGCACGGGTGACATCGCATTTGCCCTGGCGCAAAACGGCGCGGAAGTGGTCGGTGGAGATTTTTCCCAGGCGATGCTCGATGTGGCGGCGGGACGGTTGCGGGAGTATTCGACCGCGCCGGGGCAGGGGACGGTGGCCTTCCAACGGCTGGATGCGCTGGATCTGCCGTTTGGATCCAACCAGTTTGATCTGGTGACGATTGCCTACGGATTGCGAAATCTGTCGGATTTTTCGCGTGGAATCGAAGAGATCACCCGGGTTTTGCGTCCGCGCGGGCGACTCTTCATTCTTGATTTTGGCAAGCCGGACAACGCGATATGGCGGGCCTGTTACGTTCAGTATCTGCGGTTGGGTGTGCCGGTTCTTGGGCGGATATTCGCGGGCGATCGGGAGGCCTACTCCTATATTCTCGAGTCGTTGCAGGCGTATCCGGGGCAGCGTGGCGTGGATCAAATGCTGCGTGACGGAGGCTTCCGGGAATGTCGGATTCATAACTTTTTCGGAGGCGTCATGAGCATCAATGCGGGCCGTCGGGACTGAGAAGAGGATGAGCGATTTTGAATTCCGATTTGGGGGCATTGCCCGGTTATACGGACGTGACGGTCTGGAGCGGTTGCGCCAAGCGCACGTGGCCGTGGTCGGACTGGGAGGCGTCGGTTCCTGGGCGGTGGAGGCGCTTGCCCGGACGGGAATCGGACGGCTGTCTTTGATCGACTTGGATGAAATCTGCGTCAGCAACGTGAACCGGCAACTTCCGGCGCTCGACGGAACCATTGGCCGCATGAAGGCGGACGTGTTGGCGGAGCGTTGCCGGGCGATCAATCCGGGCGTGGAGGTGCGGGCCGTAGCTGAATTTTTCACGGGAGCGAGCGCCGACGGGTTGTTTGCCGAAGGCTTCGACTTCGTTGTCGATGCGATTGATGTGGTCAACAACAAGGTGCGTTTGATCGTGCTCTGCCAGGAGCGGAAGATTCCGATGGTAGTTTGCGGAGGCGCGGGAGGACGCCGGGATTCGACCCGGGTTGCGGTGACCGACCTGGCGCTGGCGAGTCATGACAAGCTGCTGACGCAGGTTCGCAAGCAACTGCGGACGGACCACGGATTTCCACCGGGTGATCAGACCTTTGGCATTCCGAGTGTGTATTCGGATGAACCGCTCGTCTATCCGCAGGCAGACGGGGAAATATGTGCGGCGCGGATGGCGGGGCAAACCGGAGCGGAATTGCGCCTGAATTGTGATACCGGATTTGGTTCGGCTTCCTTCGTCACCGGGGCATTTGGCTTCGCTGCGGCGGGATGGGTTGTGCGGCGGCTTGCCAAAGCATCAAGACTCTAGACCGCGATTCGCACGATCCGTCCCGTCGTCTTCCTCGCTTTCTTCGTTTTCATTTTCGTATTCGATCTCGCGCTGCATTTCCCGCGAGATGCGTGGGCGAACGAAGCCGTAGATCAAATAGGAGGCGATGCCTACCGGGGCCACATAGGGCAGCAATCGTCGCCAGAGGATGAAGATCATCCCGATGAAGAGGACGATGGTTACCATTCTTCCGAAGGGGCGCTGAGTTTTCCAACCAAGCTTTTTAAACGTCGGGTATTTTACTTCGCTCACCATCATGGCGGAGAGGAAGATCAGGATGCCCGGCAGGAGGTACCGCCAGTTACCGACACTGAGATTTTTATCGTCGAGATGAAGCAGGAGATAGGTGATCGAGGCGACGAGTCCCGCGGCGGCGGGGATGGGAAATCCCAGGAAATACTTACCGCCGCCCGTGCCGGCCATGGCAGCCAAACAGTTGAAGCGGGCCAGGCGGAAGGCACCGCAGATGACGAATACGGAGGCAATGAACCAACCCACCTCCGGGTGATTCACGAATACATCGCGGAGGACGATGCGATGGACTAGGAAGGCGGGAGCCACCCCGAAAGACACAATATCCGCCAGGGAATCGAACTCACGTCCGAAAGGGCTTTCGAATCCCCCCATCCGGGCCACGCGTCCGTCCAAGAGGTCGAGGATGCAGGCCAGGAGAATGAAGGCGAGAGCGTGGCGTATGACGCTGTTGAAATTGGCAGCGGCGGGATCCGCTTCGACGATCTTGGTGATGGCAAGGAAGCCACAGAACAGGTTGCCTGCGGTGAACAAATTCGGCAGCAGGTAGATCTTCAGTCGGGCAGTCTCCGACTCGGTTTCAGGCCCGCGGACAGAACTAGAGGATGGGCGGTGTTCGAGTTTCATCAGGAGGTTTCCGGATTTCGGAATCGAGCCATCACGGTCTCGCCTCCCACCACTTTCTGTCCGAGCTGCACCGTCACGTCCGCATTGAGGGGCAGGTAGAGATCGAGGCGGGAACCAAACTGGATGAGACTGATCCGTTCGCCTTGACTCACGTTTGACCCGGAATCGACCCACGGAACGATGCGACGGGCAATCAAGCCGGCGATGAGGCGCACGCCCACCCGGATCCCCTCCGGCCGGGTGCTGTCAAAACCGAGAAGGACGTTTTCGTTGTGGGCGGCCGATTCGGTGTTCATGGCGTTGAGGAACTGGCCGGGCGTGTGGCGCGAATAAATGACGGTGCCGGAAACCGGAGCCTGCTGCACGTGGACATTGAAGATGGAAAGAAAAATGGAAATCCGCCGGCAACGGCCGCCCATCACTTGGAGTTCTTCGGTTTCATCGATTACATCCACCGTGCCGTGCCCGGGTGCAACCACGAAGTCCACCCCAGGTGGCACGTTCGCACTCGGATCTCGGAAAAAGTAGAGCGTGAAGGCTGCGAAGAGGAGGAACGGGGATACCAGCGAGAGGCTGACCCTGAGCGGATCTGCACCCGCGACTTTGAGAAAAAAGCCGATCAAACCAAAGATGACTAAAGCCATCAAGATGAGGTGGCCGGCTGCCTGAAACGCCTTTCCGCGATGCTGCTGCACGGATAAACGTAGCCATGCCCCAGGCCCCAAGGAAAGCCTAGACCGTCTGTCGTCTTGTTTTGAACCCCGATGAATCCCTCTCCAACGGTTTTTTTCGGAAATCTCGGAACATTTTTCACTCTTCGAGGTCTGTTAGTGCACGGGGCAAATTCGGTTGGGACGAGTTTGCGTAGGATCGGTTTCCGGTTGTTGGGGTTTTGGTGTGATTGATCGGGATCAATCCAGTTGGGTTGACCGCCCTGGCTTCAAGCCGGGGCGGTTTTCTTTTTCCAGGCGCATTTCGGATGCGTAACCTTCGCGAAAAGTCGGGAATGTCGGGCGCCAGCCAAGGGCGCGTAGTTTTTGATTCGTAACCCGCTTGTGGGTTACTCCACGCTTGCGGCCGGCCCTCTCGATTTCGTCAGCCGCCGGAGGAATTCCGCGTTTCAGTTGTGAATCGAGCCATCGGAAAAAGTCGATTTGTGAAACGGGCTCGTCATCCGTCGCATTATAGATCTCGCCGGGATGACCCGATTCAAGTGCCACATGTAGTGCCGAGGCCACATCGTCGCGGTGAATCATGTTTAGCCACCGCGAACCATCGCCATTTAAACAAGCCTCGCCGCGCACGTACTGCTGAAACAGATGCCCGCGGCCTGGCCCGTAAATGCCCGCAACCCGCAAAATCAGGGCGGGTAGCCGCCCACTCCCCGCGGCGGACAACAACTGCTGTTCCGTCTCGACTAACAACCGGCCCGTTTCCCCGGCAGGCATCGCCGGGGCCGATTCATCCACCCAGCCGCCATCCGTCTGTCCGTACACACTCGTGCTGCTGGTGTATGCAAACCGCCGGATGCCGCGGGAGCTCAATGCGGCGATCAGTGAGCGTGTGCCTTCCAGGTATACGTCCCGGTACTCCGTCGCCCCTCCTCGACTGGATGAAACCGTGTTGACCACCCAGTCGAGGGAATCCGGCAACGCCGCCATGTCGGCAGGCCGGGTCACATCACCGGTCAACGGCTGAATGCCTGCAGAGGATAGCTCAGCCGCCCCGGCGATCGATCGGCGAAGTCCGAACACGGTGTGCCCTCCCCGGACAAGCCGTTCACCCAAAGCCGTCCCCACATACCCACATCCGATAATCAGAACCCGCATCGCCCCCAAGACGAAGGCAGCCCGGGCAAACCGTCAATCCGTTACCTGTTCAAAACGGCCACACCCAGTTTTTCAAGAAGGATCAACTCAGGTCTGAGGGAACGGATTCCGCACTACGATCCCACCATAGCTCTGGCCGGCGTTGAGATCCTCGGAGTAGATGACTTCGCAACTCAGCTCTTGGGCGGCAGCGACAATGGCCCCATCCCAGTAAGAGATTTGGTAGCGGCTCTTGATCTCCCAAGCCTGCAGTACCAGTCCGGCTGTAATTGGGACAATCGGAAATGCCAGCAAGGCGGCCAGCGTCGCTTTTACCTCGGCCGGATCGATACCTAACCGCTTTTTAGACGCTGCAGCCGCGATAAACTCCTGCAGAACCTGTGCGGAAATACCGACATCCTCGGAGGCGATCACTTGGCGCGCTCGCTCCTTTTTGGCGGCATCCGCTGGATCCTTTGATCCTGCGTAGAGGAACAGATTGGTATCAACGAAGCACCGGGCGGTCATAAAGCTGCTCCCGGTTCAACCGCCCGACAGGCGATTTGTTGCGAGCCTTGTCCAGAGCGGCAAAGAGCCGTTCAACACGTTTTTTTCGCGCCGCTAAACCGTCGTCGAGGACGGCTACCTCCCGCTCCAGGGCGCGAGTAACAACTATCTTCAGAGCAACGCCCTCCTCGACAGCCTTCAATTTGGCCTTCTTGAAGACTGCATCAGGGATGTCCAACGTGGTTCGCACAAACGCATATTCGCAGAAAAGCACGAATCGTCAAGCGGGCCATCCGGTACAAGGTTGATCAGCTACCACGTTCAAAACGGCCACACCCAGTCCGGAATTTCAGTGGCAGCCTTTTTGCCGGAACTTCCGCCTTTTTTTCGACGGCTTACGCCGCCGTCATCGATCCCGTTCTCACCCACAGACCATACGATAAACGAGCCGGTATCCGTTCGACGATAGCGCATCGGTTTGAGATCCATCGGGTCGGTCGGAATTTCCTTGAGAAATTCGGGCACCAGCGCGTCCAGCGTATCGGGGTAACTGCCGCGTTTGAGGTAATGCCGCTCGACCGCGCACGCGATGGCCGCGGTCGTTTGCAACGTTTGACTCCGGACGGCACGAGCAAGAAACTTCGCAAAGGCCGGCATCAGCATTCGCGCCATCAGCTCCCTGGGCGAAAATGGTCTGCGCAGTCCCGCGGTGGTCGACTCGGCGAATCGAGCCGTCTCCCCGCGCCAGTTGACTTGAGCTCGATTCGTGATCAGTCCCCGTCCATTCCGGATCGCGTCGGTTTCCATCTGGACGATAGCAGCCTGATTGGCCCGAATGATTCCCTGGCCCATGAACCCGGAAATGCGGGCTATTAGACCGCTCGGAGTGCGCCCGGTTTCGCCAACAGACGAAATTCCGACTCCCTGGGCGATCAGCAGGTTCATTGTTTGAATCACTTCGGCTCGTTCTCCCTCGAGTGCGAACGGAACGACCCCAATGACATCCATCGCTTCAAAACGTCGTTGCAGTGTTTGCAGTTGATCGTCGGTCCATGCGTGGGCAGTGATTCCCCTCCCAAACCCTTCATTGGCGACGGCGAGTTGGGCGATTCGGACAAGTTGTGAGATAAGCAACGGTTCGTCTCGCAGGGCGTCGGCAAGCCGCAGACTGCATTCCAAATTATCCCAGGCTCCGGCCCGGTCCCCTTTCGCCAAGCGGGCGGCAATCCGTAGGTTCAGGTGTCGGTGGAGCCCTTTGATCTGCCCAAGGTGAGGCAGTGTCAGCTCGAAGTAGCTCTCCGCCCATCGTGCGGGAAAGCGCGAGTACGGACGCTGGCTGTCGCGACAGATCACGGCGAGGGCGTTGTCGGCAATCGAAAGGGAGTTCAGCACTTGCGAGGCCGTGTCGGAACCCGGGGGAGCTTGGGGATAGCTCGGGTAGGCATCGCGCAGAGCCGCGTTTGTGGCCCGGTCTGCCCGGGCCTTCTCGAAGGCGACCGCCCATTCATCCAGGAGATGAGGACTCGTGTCGTCGTTCGTACGCTTGCTCAGATATGCGTCGGGCAAACTGAAGACTGCGAACTTCTGGATGGCGTTGGAATGAGCGGAGGACGGGACATCCCCGGAACCAGCCGGCGAGGACTTGAAGAGCTCGGCGAACAATGGCGTTGAGGCGAAATTTTGTGCATCGGGCACTGGAGGCGGGATGACATCCTTGATGTCGAGTCTTTCCCCTTGAGCGATGAGATCGCGGGAAAGCCGATTCCAGCGAAGTGCGCCTTGGACGCTTTCGATGCCACACCACATCGCAACGGCGGGGAGGACGCAGAACACGACGATATCGACGGGCGCAAGAATCCAACGGGCGAGCCAGTGCGGTGGCGGAGTACTTGCGGTGATGAGGTTTGCTCGAATCCGGGTCGCGCGATGATTCCAGGCAAAAAAACAGGCACCGTAGAACATCAGACCCAACAAGAATCCGAAGCGCCCGATCATGGTGTAACACTCCAGAGCGAGGGTGTTTGACTGGGCGGCTTCGAGGGCGGGAGGCACCGTGATTTTTAGGGCGACCAGCAATCGGAGAGCCAAAGCCGCGGTCCCCGCAAAGACAACGGATCCGATGGCAATAAAGACAACGGGGTACTTCCCGTCCGCGGGCGGCCTCAGTCGTGAGAATCCGAGCCAGGTGATGCGGAATCCGCTGAGCCAGTTAAAGACGGAGTACGGTGTCATGGTTTGGGAGTTTATCGCGTCGGCTGTGCGGACGCATTATTGGCGGCGTGTGGGGCGGTGGGGGGGTGGGTTCCTCCGGTCCCGCCTCCGGGAGGAGTTCAGCGACGCGCAGTAGCTCGTTGCGATACTTACCGAAATCGACGACCCGGAGAGAGATTCTTGCGGAGATTTTGGAGCGAGAGGGGGTTCCGTTCAGCCAAGAGTCGAATTCTCCGGATGCAAAAATCAGCACCCAAACCGTGGTAAACCCGAGCCAACCCACGGGAATCCGGCGCGCCAGAATGTCCCAGAGACTCCCGAGCGCCCGGTTGCTCGGAGCCATGCGCGAGGTTGAGGACGCTTGAAATTGTTGGGCGGCGGTCGCGCTCGTCAGGATCTTTTCCCGCCATTCGATGGGAGCCGGCCGCTGCGGCGTGTTGTGCAGCCGATTTTCGAACGAGTCCTCGGCCGACGAAGTGGAATCAGGCGGGTTCATGGCGTGATCGGAGTTTTTGCGTCGGACATTTTTCGAAGTTGTTTTCAACCGATCTCTTCATAGAGAGGACGCAGTCGGGCGCGAAGTTTGTCTAAACCATATCGATACCGACTGGCCGCCGTGTTGGCCGGGATGTCCAGGATTCGGGCGATGTCGTCAAAGGTTCGATGTTCCCACAGCTTGAGTTGAACCACCGCGCGCTGTTCCTTCGGTAGTTCGTCGAGCGCTTCAGCAAGCCGGGCGCGAAACGTTGATTCGTCCGGATCGTCGGTCGGCGCGAACGGGTTTCCAATCGCTTCTTCGCCGAAGGCCGCGGTATGCCGAGTTCGGGTCTGGCGGCGGCGAATTTGGTCGATCGCACGGTGATGCACCCAACGCAGGAGGTATCCGCGTTCATCGCCAACGCCCGCCAGCGTATCGGGGTGGAGGCTCAGGTCACGAAAGAGTTCCTGGAGCACGTCCTGGACGTCCGCCTCGTCACGCAGGATCGGGAGCAGGTAGGCGAACAAGGAATTCGCGTGGCGATCATACAGGGCGGCGAGTTCCGTAACGGTCATGACGGCGGATGCTTTGAATACGGACTTAAAATCGAATTCAAGAGTGGCACAAAGACGGTTTTTCACGGCTCGGGCATGTCACTCCCTGAAGACGCATCCGCGGGGTGAATTTGTCTATTCGAATCGCGAGAGCGAAAAGAAGTAGCGGGGATAATCCGATGCATTCGCTCGGTTGACGTTTTTTGGATGACGCAATTGCAAAAGTATTTCAATCCCTTAAGTAGTTTACCAGAAACGAGTTTTGAATAATGGGCTCTTCCGGATAATTTGTGGGTGAAAATGACGCTTTCCAGCAGCAGGCAGGCGAGTCCGTTACGCGTGGCGACCGGCAGCGACGCGAGCTGTAGGCTCAAAGCTCGTCGCCGCCGCTCGCCTGCCTGCTGCTGGAAAGCTCGGTCAGCTCCCCAGGGGATCAGTGGTCAAACGTTGGTGAGTTCAGTAGCGCTGTAATTCATTGATAGCATGCAACTTCCATCTCAGTACATTCAAATTGTACCCACAGATTCTGCTGAGGAGAC
>CAMAUY010000100.1 GCA_945861565.1 Akkermansia muciniphila | reverse complement strand
CCCGTCGTCAGGCGTCGAGCAATTCCGCCACCGGCGGGCACGGTAAAGAGATCGCCGGCATGGGTGAAGACGATCCGACCGCCGTGGACGGTAGGAAAGCGCAGCAATCTTGCCTCCGCTGCTTGCAACGATAGGGCCGAGAGTGCGATGGAAAGAAATCCGATCAGGCGGCCGAGGAACGGTGCGGAGTGGTGCGTTGGGTTCCGCAGAGCCTTCGGACCATGCCTCAACTCGACCTGATCGAGATTCCGTAAACGCGATGTGAGCCTCGCAAACATCACTGGCGTTTAAGCCCATCGCGCCAGGTAATCGCCTCGAGTTCGACCCGAACAGCGTCCTCGACGGTGTATTTCATCGGAATTCTCTTTCTTTTGATTTTAATTACTCTCGGTGTGAAGCCCCTATCCGGCAAATCGCTGATCTGCCGCGGTGATTGTTGGCTGCGGAGTCGTTTCCGGTCGGTGGTTACCCACCAACCATTCGAAGATCGGAGATGCCATTAGTGTCGTCACAACCGCCATGATGACCAAGGTCGCGAAAAGCGCCGGCGAGATGATCCCGCGTTGGAGGCCGATATTAATAATAATTAATTCCATCAAACCGCGCGCGTTCATAAGTGTGCCGATGCCCAGTGCTTCGCGATTGGATATGCCCGTGGCCCGCGCGGCGAGCCAACACGCGATTCCCTTCCCACCGATTGCCGCGAGGAGAACGATGCCGGTCATTAGCCAAAGGAAAGCGGAGTCGAGCAGGGTGATCTGGGTGTTGAGCCCGGAGTAGGTGAAAAACATGGGCAAAAGCAGCGCGACAGTCAGGGGTTGAATCCGGTCGATGAGCGAGCGGGTCACCAAGCCGCGCGGCATGGCGATTCCCATGACAAAAGCGCCGAAGACAGCATGCAATCCGATGGAGTCGGTGAACCAGGCACCGAGGGCGAGGAGAATGAGGCAGACCACGAACTCCTGATCGGAGAGATGACCGCGCTTCGCGATGCCTCGAGCCCAGTAAGCCAGGACGGGCCGAACGACAAGGAGGGTGAGGCTGACATAGGCGATGCCGCCGAGAATGTTAATCAGGGCATGGCTGAAATTGCCGTCGAAACTGGCCAGCACAATAGCGAGGAGGCACCAAGCGGCGGCGTCATCGATTGATCCCGCACCGAGGGCAACGGTTCCCATGGTGGTACCCGCAAGCTTCTTGAAGTGGATGATGCGCGCCAGCATTGGGAAAGCGGTGATGCACATCGAAGCGCCCAGAAAGATCATCGCCTCCAGCAACGAGGTTTTGGGTGGAAACAATTTTGTCTGATAAAAAAACACCCAACCCAAAGCGGCACCCAACACAAACGGGGCGATCATGCCTGCCGCGGAGACGGCGACGGCGCTGTGGAGGCGATTGCGCACGATATCCATGCGGAATTCGAGTCCGACCACGAACATATACGCAGCGAGGCCGAGTTGAGACACCGGGAAGAGCACCTTCATGGATTCCGGCGGGAACAACTGTGCGGACCATTGCGGCCAGAAGAGTCCGAACAGGGATGGCCCGAGGAGCACCCCGGCGAGCATTTCCGCCACCACCTGGGGTTGGCCGGCCCATTTGGCAACGGCACCGACGACCTGACAAAAGGCGAGGATGACGGCGATCTGAAAAAAGAACTGGATCGCCAGTTGCATGTTGCTCATTCCGGTGAAGGTACCGGGAAGGAGCGTGGTAAGGGAAATAATTCCTCGCTATCAGGATGATGCCGGATGGGCATCATCCTGAAGACGACGCGATTGCGACATCTGTGGCAGTTTTCGATTTGGATGTTAAGGCGTGACTGGGGCCTTTTCTGTCAACTGGACAAACACCAGTTTGTCGCCTTCGACACGGACTTCGACTGGGACGGAATCGGCGAGTGTTCCCCGAAGGATTTCCTCGGCCAAGGGGTCTTCCAGAAAACGTTCCACGGCACGACGCATGGGACGCGCTCCGTATTGCGGGTCGTACCCTTTCTCGATCAGGAAGTCCCTCGCCTTTTCGTCCAGAACGATCTTGATATTCTTGCGGCGGATTCGATCGAGGACCTTGGCGATCTCCAACTCTAATATCTGGATCAACTCGGGCTTGCCCAGCATTCGGAATACAATGATGTCATCGAGTCGGTTCAGAAACTCCGGGCGGAAGAACTTCTTCGCCTCGTCCAGCGTTCGGCTCTTCATCGTCTCGTAATCGCCGGCGTCGCTTAGTTTGCCGAATCCCATGACGTTCTGCTTGCGGATGACGTCGCTGCCGACATTTGAGGTGAGCAGGATGATGGTATTTCTGAAATCGACGACCCGACCGACGGAGTCCGTCAGCTTTCCTTCCTCGAGGATCTGGAGGAGCATGTTCATGACGTCGGGGTGCGCCTTTTCAATTTCGTCAAAGAGGACGACGGAGTAGGGCTGGCGGCGGACCTTTTCGGTGAGTTGACCCCCGTCTTCATAGCCGACATATCCGGGAGGCGAGCCGATGAGCCGACTCACGGTGAATTTCTCCATGTATTCAGACATGTCGATCTGAACCAAGGCGTTCGTGCTACCGAACATTTGTTCAGCAAGAGTGCGAGCGAGCAGGGTTTTGCCGACGCCCGTGGGTCCGAGGAGCGCGAAGCAGCCGATGGGCCGCTTGGGATCTTTGAGGTCGGCGCGAGCCCGCCGGAGGGATTTTGCAAGGGCGACTACGCCTTCGCGCTGTCCGATGACGATCTTCGACAATTCCTCCTCGACGGCGAGGAGCTTTTGCATCTCCGACTGCCCCATTCGTTTGAGGGGTATCCCGGTCCATTTCGCAACGACCTGGAGAATGTCGTCCTCCGTCACGACTACGCGGCGTTCGTCCTTAACTTGTTTCCAGTCGGCGAGGATTTTTTCCAACTGTTCTTTGGAAGATTTTTCCTTATCGCGGAGGTGGGCGGCGCCTTCGAAATCCTGGTCCTTGATCGCCTGTTCCTTGCGGCTGCGGAGCGATTCAATCTCTGCCTCCAGATCCTTCAGGTTCGGCGGGCGCTGCATGGCGCCAATGCGAGCCTTGGACCCGGCCTCGTCGAGCACGTCGATGGCCTTATCCGGAAGGAACCGGGCGGTGATGTAACGATCGGAAAGCTTGACGCAGGCCTCGACGGCTTCCGGGGTAAACTCGGCCTTGTGGTGATCCTCATACTTGCTCTTCAGACCGACCAAGATTGCGATGGCGTCGTCGACGGACGGCGGCTCGACCTTGACCGTCTGGAAGCGGCGTTCGAGGGCGGAATCCTTTTCAATGTACTTCCGATACTCATTCAATGTGGTGGCACCGACGATCTGGAGTTCACCGCGCGACAGGGCGGGCTTAAAGATATTCGAGGCATCCATGGTACCCTCGGCGGAACCGGCTCCGACGATGGTGTGCAACTCATCGATGAAAAGAATGACATTCTTTGCCCGACGGATCTCATCCATCACGGCCTTGATTCGTTCCTCGAACTGACCGCGGTACTTGGTGCCGGCGACCATCAGCGCGAGATCTAAAGTGACCACGCGTCGATTTTGCAAAAGTTCAGGCACGTTGCCCTTGGCAATTTCCTGGGCGAGTCCCTCGACAATGGCAGTCTTGCCCACGCCGGCTTCACCGAGGAGCACAGGGTTATTTTTCGTCCGGCGGCAGAGAATCTGAATGACCCGCTCGATTTCATTTTGCCGGCCGATGACGGGATCCATTTCGCTGCGCTTGGCGATCTCGGTTAGGTCGCGTCCAAAGGCTTTCAGCGCGGGCGTTTTGACTTCTTTCTTGGAATCTTTTGGGCCGGCCTTGCCGGCCTCGACCGGTTCGGCCTCCTTCGGGCCTTCGTCGCTTTCCGACTGCTGGAACTGGGGATCGAGCTCCTTGAGAATTTCCTGGCGGCATTGTTCGATATCGACATCGAGATTCTTGAGCACCTTGGCGGCGACACCGTCCCCTTCGCGCAGCAATCCGAGGAGAATATGCTCCGTACCGACATAGGTGTGGTTGAGCGCCTTGGCTTCCTTGGCGGCGAGCGACAGCACTTTCTTAACGCGTGGCGTGTAGGGGATATTGCCGGAGGCTTTGGCTTCGTTGCCGGAGCGAACCTCTTTCTCTACCTCCTGGCGGACGGTTTCCAGATCAAGCCCCATCTTCTGGAGAACGTTGACGGCGACCCCTTGGCCAAGCTTGATCAGCCCGAGCAGCAGGTGCTCGGTGCCAACGAAATTGTGGTTAAAGCGGTCGGCCTCCTTGCGGGCCAGCGCAAGCACTTGTTGAGCCCGGGGAGTGAAATTGTTCAGGTTTTCTTCGCTCATGGTCATGGAGTCTCGGGTCGGCCCGAACTCATACCCCTAAGGTGAGCACGCCTGCTGCGGGCGTCAAAAGAACTTCACACCGGTGCGGGGTGGAAAATGCGATGAAAAACCCTCGCGGAAAAGTCGGTTCACAGCCGTTGCCGGGGGCGTGAGTCCTCGACGGGCACGGGAGTGAGGCGGCGTCGCTGGTACCAAGCCACACCAACCAAGTCGAAGATTCCTCGCCCCAGCCGGTTCCAGACCCCGTATTTGCTCACGCCGGCGACGCGTGGCCGGTGATGCACCGGAATCTCTCGGGTCTTGGACCCATTGCCGGCCACCAGAATCGGCAGAAAGCGGTGCAGTCCATTGAAGGGAAAAACGCCGGTCAAACAGGTTCGCCGGAAGGCCCGCAGAGCGCAGCCCGTGTCCGCAAAATCGTAGCCCAGCGCCGTCTGGCGGGCCGAACGTGCCAGGCGTGAAGAAAATTTGCGGACCCACGAATCTCGGCGGTTCACTCGATGGCCGCAGACGAAATCGATCGAATCGAGCAGTCGCAGCATTGGGATCAGATCCGCCGGGTCATTTTGCAAATCGCCGTCCAGCGTGCAGAGCAAGGGAGCCGTCGTGCCCGCGATCCCGGTCCAGACCGCTGCACTTTGCCCCTGGTTCCGGCTATGTCGAAGTCCCCGAACTCGAGGATCGGTCGCCTGGGCCGAGAGAATCCGCTCCCAGGTGTCATCCGTGCTGGCGTCATCGACGAGGATCAGTTCCCACAATCGAGAGTCCGAACCGAACGCGGCGGCTACCTCGTGGACCAGAGGATCCACATTGCCCGATTCATTGAACATCGGAACAAGGATGGCGATCTCGGTGGCTTCGGCGGGCACGGGAGGTGACGCTACGCGAATCAGCCTGAGGAGAAACCAAGAAAGTAACCCATCAGGGTCCTTGATCTTTTGGCTAGTGAAATCCGTTGACGGTACTACCGGGTGGGAAACAGTGTTACGAGTGTCGTTTGTGGATGAACGCAGCCGTTTTTCAATCGAATACAAATAATGAGCACGCCGACTGTCGCATTGAACACACCCAAGGGCCTCGAGGGAGTGGTGGCCGCCAACACGCGTTTGAGCGATGTCCGCGGTGACATTGGACAACTCGTCTACTGTGGCTACGACATCAACGAACTCGCGGGCAAGGTGAGTTACGAAGAAGTTGTCTACCTCCTCCACCACAACCATTTACCTAGCCAAAAGGAATTGGCCGAGTTGAAGGCCACTCTCGCCGGCTTTCGGGAGCTGCCCAAAGGAGTCATCGAGCTGATCACCCGGTTTCCCAAGGATACGCCGCCGATGCACGCGATCCGCACGGGAGTCAGCGCCCTGGGTTGCTACGACACCACCGCGGATGACGACACCATGGACGCGCAACGCCGGAAAGCCCTGAGGTTGATCGCCCAGATTCCGGTCGTGACGGCGTACTTTCACCGGGCGCGTCAGGAAAAGCCGCTCGTCCACCCCGACCTGCAGCTCGGGGAGGCCGCAAATTTTCTTTACATGATTGATGGTGAAAAGCCCTCGACCGAGAAGGAGAGCACATTGGACTTGTGCTACGTGCTCCACGCGGATCACGGGATGAACGCCTCAACCTTTAGTGCGCGGGTGACCATCGCGACATTGAGCGACATGTACTCCGCCATCACCACGGCGATCGGCACTCTCAAAGGTCCACTCCACGGCGGTGCCAACGAGGGCGTGATCAAGATGCTCACGGAGATTGGATCGTTGGATAAAGTGGACGCCTTCGTGCATGAGACGCTGGCTCAAAAACGGAAAATCATGGGTATCGGTCACCGGGTCTACAAAGTTCTCGATCCCCGCGCCCCGCATTTGAAGCGGATGGCACAGGTCCTGAGTGGCAAGCTCGGGCAACCCAAATGGATCCAGATGTCCGAGCGAATTGCGGAGCTCATGCTGACGGAGAAAAACCTCCACGCCAACGTCGATTTCTACAGCGCAACGGTCTATTACTCCCTCGGGATCCCAACCGACCTCTTCACCCCGATTTTTGCCATCGCCCGGACCAGCGGTTGGACGGCTCACGTTTTGGAACAACTCGCGGATAATCGGCTCATCCGACCGCAATCGATCTATACTGGGTCCGTCGGGTTGAAAGTGGTGCCCCTTGCCCAGCGGTGAGCCGGCCTCTAACGACGGTGAATTGGGGATGACGTATCCTCTCGGATCGTCCCCCGCGATCGTCATTATCTCTCAATTATCTCATGAACATTCACGAATATCAGGCCAAGCAGCTTTTGAAACAATTCGGGGTCGCCGTTCCCTCGGGAGACCCCTGTAAGACGCTGGCGGAGGTGCGCGCCGCCGCGGAGCGGCTTTTCGCCTCCGGCCATACGCTCGCCGTCGTCAAGTCCCAGATCCACGCGGGCGGGCGGGGCAAAGGCACCTTCAAACACGGATTCCAGGGCGGCGTGAAACTGGCTCGCTCCGTCGACGAGGTGGTTGCGTTCGCAGAAAACATGTTGGGTAAGCTGCTCGTCACCAAGCAGACGGGACCGGAGGGGCGACAAGTCCAGACCCTGCTCGTGGCAGCGGCTGAGACCATCAAGAAGGAGTTCTATATCGCGGTGCTGCTCGACCGGGAGAAATCGCGACCGGTGATCATGGCCAGCACGGAAGGCGGCGTGGACATCGAAGAGGTCGCTGAAAAGTCGCCGGAGAAAATCCTCAAGGAATGGGTCGACCCGGCGGTGGGCCTGCAGGCCTTCCAGTGTCGCAAGATCGCCAGTGGACTCGGACTTAAGGGCGATTTGTTCAATGCCGCCTGCAAGCTGGTAGCGGGTGTCTATAAGACCTGGTGGGAATGTGATGCGTCGATGGTGGAGATCAATCCCCTGTGCATTGTGGAAGGGCCAGGTGGCAAGGAAAGCATCATGGCCGTCGATGCCAAGATCGGTCTCGACGACAATGCATTGTACCGTCACAAGGACATTCAGGAAATGCGAGATCTAGCCGAGGAATCCCCCCTTGAGGTGGAGGCGAGCAAGTTCAACCTGAATTATATAAAATTAGATGGCAATATCGCCTGCCTGGTCAATGGTGCCGGACTGGCGATGGCCACGATGGACATTATTCAACATTTTGGAGGCAGCCCGGCAAACTTTCTCGACGTGGGGGGTGGGGCTTCCAAGGATCAGGTCTCAGCGGCATTCAAGATCATTCTCGGTGACCCCGGCGTGAAAGGTATCTTGGTGAACATTTTCGGCGGCATCATGGACTGTAACGTGATCGCCACTGGCATCGTCGCCGCCGTGCGGGAAACCGGTCTAAAACTCCCTCTAGTCGTCCGCCTCGAAGGAAATAACGTCCTCGCTGGCAAACAAACGTTGAAGGATTCCGCACTGGCGCTGATCAGCGGCGACAGTATGGCCGACGCCGCTCGTAAGGTGGTGGCTGCCGTCAATACGCATTGAAACTTCGGCACATCCCGTAAGCCGTCTTCCAATCCTTTTCTACTTTTCTCCATTCCCACTCAGTTGTTTTTCGATTTCGCCACACCATGTCCATACTCGTCCAATCCAACACCAAGGTTCTCGTCCAGGGCATCACCGGCAGTTTTGGGGCGAAGCACGCCCAGTTGTCCCTCGACTACGGCACTCGGATTGTCGCCGGCGTCACGCCGGGAAAAGGAGGCCAGCAGTTCGAACATAACGGCCACAAGGTCCCGATCTTTGATACCGTCGCCGACGCCGTCCGCGAGACGGGGGCGACTGCGAGTGCGGTGTTTGTCCCGCCGCCGTTCGCAGCGGATGCAATTCTTGAAGGCGCTGATGCGGGCCTGTCCCTTGTGGTCGCCATCACGGAAGGCATCCCGGTCAACGACATGATCCGGGTGAAGCGCGCGATGGAAGGGAAGAGCACCCGTCTGGTCGGTCCCAATTGCCCCGGAGTTGTGACTCCCGGTGAGGGCCGAGATTCCCAGGGTGGCTGCCGAATTGGGATTGCCCCGGGTTACATTCACAAGAAGGGTCATATCGGCGTTGTAAGTCGCTCCGGCACGCTCACCTACGAGGCGGTTTTTCAGCTCACGGCGCGCGGCGTCGGACAAAGCACCTGCGTCGGGATCGGGGGCGATCCGGTCAACGGGACATCGCATTTGGACGTCATCCGAATGTTCATGGCCGATCCGGAGACGCACGGCATCATTATGATCGGTGAGATTGGGGGCAGCGCCGAGGAGGAGGCAGCCGAATGGATTGCGCGGAACGGCACCAAACCGGTGGCGGGATTCATTGCCGGAGCCACCGCGCCGCCCGGACGTCGCATGGGCCATGCGGGTGCCATTGTCAGCGGCGGCAAGGGCACCGCTAAGGCGAAGATTGACGCCTTTCGAATGGCGGGCATTGGAATTTCTCCCACACCGAGCGACATGGCCGCCACGCTTCTTAAAATGATGTAAACGGATCGCGCGGGCAGGTGTCGGAGGGAGCTGCTACGGGCACGAGAGCACCGCGAATTCCCGGATCTCCGCGCATGGCATTCATTGACCTGCTCTTAAATGTCGCAGCCGTCTTATTGTGGCTGTCGTGGCGAGGGGTGCCGGCGGAGCCCATTACCCGCGGGGCTTTGACGCTTGCGTCCAACTTGCGACCCGCCCAGCGCACCCGCCCTCAACGTTGGCATCATGCAATCTGGCTGCTTGGGCTCTTGGTTTTTCGAGCCTTGTTTTATTGGCACCTCGGACGGCAATTAGGTTGGGTGGCGAGATGGTCGCCTGGCGCAGTCACGCTGGCGTTTCGGAGCGATTACTTCCTCCGAATGCTGCTTTTCTCCCTGCTCGGATTCGGTTGGTCCCTGTTCTGCGTCTACGGATCAATGCTCCTCGTGGCTGCTGTCAATCGCGGCCCGACTCAGGCGGAGCCATTCACCCGGCTAATCCGAGACCAACTCGGCATTTTGGGCCGACTTCCCGCCTGGCTTCAGTTGGTGCTACCGGGGCTTTGCCTGGGGGTCCTTTGGTGGCCAATTAGTATTTGGTTTGCGTGGATGGGATTGCTCCCACGGCAACCGGGACAGGGAATGCCGCTTAATCCGTGCATGGCGGTCGGTCTTGGAGGATGGTTACCGTGGCGATGGACACTTTCCGTCGTGCTGGTGGTGGGCGTGCTGCTGCAGCATGTTTATCTGGGACGCCATCCGTTTTTCGAATTCATTCAAATAACCCACCAACGGTTGATGCGACCGGTAAGCTGGCTGCCACTTCGATTTGGTTCGGTGGACCTTCGCTCGCTGGTGGTGTTGGTCGGCCTTTGGGCGCTGGTATACTGGCTTCGACCCGGTATGCCCGAGGGTATCTTAGCGCAATTGTATCAGCACGGCTTGACCCGATGATATCGTCGACCGGATTGCCTCCGTTTCTGCGCAGCCAGGGCACGGGCGTCCTGCTGTCTGTCAAGGTGCAACCACGGGCCGCCCGGACGCAGTTCGCGGGGATTCTCGGTTCCGAACTCAAGATAAAGGTGGCCGCCCCACCGGTGGATGGCGCGGCCAATGAGGCGTTGGTGGAGTTTTTAGCGGAGGTCTTGGGATGTCCGCGAAGAGCGGTAACTTTGGTGCGGGGGCAAGGGTCTTCTCACAAGGTTTTCGAGATTGCCGGAATCACTCCTGCCAAGGTCGTTATCCGGATTGCGCACGCAGATGGTACCTCGGGCACATTCGGGCAGTGCGCCGTTGGCACTGATGAGAACGTTGGGAAAAAACGTAAAATGCCGGGCAAAACGCGCCGATAACCTGAATTTTCGATACACTGAATGGCGGATTGCTAACCGGTGGCTTGAGAATTCGCGCGCTAAAACCGCAAATTCCTTGCGTCGCGGGTGCGTGATTCTTATTTTCGTCGGCTCGAGAGTGCACCCGTAGCTCAATTGGATAGAGCGGCTGACTACGGATCAGCAGGTTTCAGGTTCAACTCCTGACGGGTGCACCACTCTCCATCAAGGGGTTACAATCTCACCGAGACACCCCCTCTTTTGTCACTGTACCCCCACTGGACCCTTTCAACTGTTCATAAAAGGGCATACGCCCCGGTGGAAAAGCGCCAGAAACTTGAGGGACTAAAGGGATTCAGCCATTCCCGCCGTCGCCTTACGCGAGATGTTGGCCTGGGGACTCGGTGATGCTGCCACGACGGAGCGCTTGAAACTTTGCCCCGGAGCCGGCTCCGCCACCCTACCGCGCCGAACAGCCATTGTCTGCCATGGGAGCTACGTCACGCCGGGTAAACGCAGTATTTCATTTCGAACTGATGGCTGGCGATCTTTGGGACGTACGCTCCGTTATCCGGGTATGTCCGCTTTCCGGTTGCCTTAAGATGATCGCCGAGGTTCGCATGGTCCAATTGGACCACGGCGAAGGGCCCCGCCGCTGCCGCGCCGATTTCGCTGCGGGCGGGCCCGGTGACTCTGGTGTTCGAACCGGAAGACGCGTCGCTGCGCTACATCAAGGTCGGGCCGCGAGATTCTCCGCGGGATCACCGCGCCGGTGTGCAACCAGTTTTGGGGCACCCTACTGCCGGTGGTGTCCAAGCTGGATCTGGACGACCAGGGAGATCATGGGATCAACAGTGGAAACTCAGCCGTGTCTTTTTCCATGGAGATCCCGAGTGGCTAGGAACGTGTGGATCTCGGCCCGAGTCGGAATCGCCGCTTGGGCACCCGGCTTGAGCGTGGCGAGAGCGCCGGACGTATTGGCAAAGCGGACGGCTTCGGCAAAGGGTAATCCCTCACAGAGCGCGACGGCGAGGGCACCGGCAAAGCTGTCGCCGGCACCAACGGTATTGACTGGATTGACCGTCGGCGGCGGAACTTCGATCAGGCCATGGAGAACGCTGAGGACGAGCGTGGTGTCGCCACCTCGAGTGATGATGAGCGTTTGGCACTGCGATTGGCGGAGCGCAGCGGGGATATCATTCACTAATTCATCCAAGGGGCAGCCGGTGAGTGCCGCCGCTTCGTGCGCATTCACGATCAGCGCATCGATTGGAATCTGGGCTTCCGTGAATGCGACCGACCAAGGCGAGGGATTCAAGATCACGCGGACACCCGCGGTACGGGCGATCTGCGCAGCGCGTCTCACGGTGGGGAGTGGGCATTCGAGCTGGAGGAGCAGCGCATCGGCAGCGCGAATCACCGGGGCGTGTTGGTCGATATCCTCGGGCGAAATCGCGTGGTTCGCGCCGGGATCGACGACAATGGTGTTCTCTCCGCGATCATCCACAACGATGAATGCGGAACCGGTGGGAGTGTCGGCTTGGAGGATAGCGTCGGTCACGATGCCGTCGCATTGCAATTGCTTGATGTAGCGTGCACCGAAGTCATCTTTGCCCACGCAGCCGATCAACGTCACCAGAGCCCCGGTACGCGCCGCGGCCACGGCTTGATTGGCTCCTTTGCCGCCGAAACATGTCAGAGAGCCATGGGCCGTCAGCGTTTCACCGGGTGCCGGGATGCGCGGCACGCGCAGAGTGTGGTCCACATTCAGCGAACCAACGACGACGATTCTGGGGCGCTTCGTTTGCATCACTACGTAACCGGGGGAGGATCGACAGTGGCAGCGACAAAAAGCAGAGAAACAACCGACGGGATTTCATAGGTTGGATCTGAAAAAAGCAAGGTGGCGTTATTGATAGGATTTTCCTTTTTGACGCTCCGCGATTATTAGGCACGCGTCCGTGCCGTTCGGGGCGGGGTGCCGGCCCATCTGCTGGCCATCGATGGCGCACGGTCGGAGGAGCGGAACCTCGTTCGCCAGGTCGTCGACGAACACACGGCGAAAGCATATCGGACGCACTGCCGCACTGCGATTCAGCACCCACCTGCGCCAAAGGCGGGGCGGTGTCGTTCGAAGTTTGACGCGAGGTGTAGAGCCGGGAGTGCCGGTTTCCCGCCGACGCTATTTGTCCTTCTTGGGCAGGCTCGATGTTCCGAAGTCGCGGAAGAGTTTCCACTGACCGTCTTCGACCTTCCAAATGCCGACGAACGTGCCCTCGTCGACGACGGTGCCGTCGGCTTTGACGTCCTTGTACCGCCCGAGGTTGTACGCCCAAGTGCCGAACTCCTCGACTTCGAGGTTGGTGATTTCGGTGTGGATTTTCTCCTCGCCGATCTTCTTTAAGTAACTGCGCATGTCCTGCTCGAGCGCGGTCCGGCCTTGGACGATGGGTTGATTGGGCCAGATGCCCCAGCCGTCCTGAGTGAAGAGCGCTGCCAGGTTGGCCGCATCGGCCTCGCCCTTGGCTTTCGTGATCTTCTCGTGCAGTTGAGCGACGGCTGCCGCGGCGCTGATCTTGGTCGTTTGATCGGACAGGACTTTCCACTGGCCACCCAGCTTCCCGTAAGTCGTCGTGTACCGGCTGAGTTCGTCATAGGGTCGGCCTTTGGACGTGCCCCGACCGCGCCAGAGCCCCCGCACGACGGCCGTCCCTTCGTGCACAACGATCCGCACGTCGCGGCTTTCTCCCAGGGTGACCTTGAATGCGCCGGAACGGGCGCTCTCGATCACTTCCGGCCGCGGAGTCACGCGGCCATCGGTTTCGATCACTTCGAAATCGGGTGCCAGCAAACGTTCGAAGGCCGCGGAGTCCTGGTTGGCCCACGCGGCGTCGTATTGCCGATGGATCGCGCGGATCTCGGCTTCGGCAGCGGAATCCGCGCCGCGGACCGGCAAGCACACCGTCAGGAAAAGCATCGCGGCGGTGGCGAGTAACGCACGAACGGCGGCGCCGAGTCGTGGCGATGGCGTCAGGAAGGAAGGGAAGTCGAAGGAGGTCATGGTCGGCGAATAGTTGAATTATTGAATTGATATTGATAAGCACAATTATTGATAGCAGGACATCGCTTTTTGACGCTCCGCGATTAGAATCCGGTTCTCCGTCACCAAGTATTCGTTGCGCAGGAGGAGTTCCTGATCAACCGAACCGGAGATGTACGCCAGCATTCGTTTCCAATTCATCGAAGACACTTAACCGAGCCAACGGCCTGGGAGCAATCTCCTCATCGCCCTCTAAATCGTTGAATATCGGTAGGTTTGAGTTTTTTGACCCTACGGGAGACGGTGCTGACCTTTGACCGAATCAATCAGCCGCGCCACGCATTTGAAAATCCCAATGGCGAGCCGCGTGTTTCACAATTTCAGGCATGTCCTGTCGCAACAGATATCCTTGATCAATTAGTTCCATTGTCGCGGATGCGATCAAGCCGAGATACGCCTCCCGGCTGGCGTATCGCTCTTCGAAAGAGCGCCGGGGATCCTTTCCAGCGGCACGTGCCGCGCGCGTGCGAGGAAACGGAATGTAAGAACCCACCATGCTTGAAAGCTCGTTCGTGGGACCAGACTTCGCGTTGAACACATTCCATCCTGTGTAAGTGGCCAGGGGCACCGCTAGTTCCGGCATTTTGATCCCGGCGATTTCATTCCCGTCTTGATCGACGGACGGAACCATCATCGTGAAAGCGGCTCCCACTTTCGGCGGCTCGATGGTGACGATTCCCTTCGTTCGAAACTCCGGCCCATAATCGACGCGGTAAGCTTTGTGCAGATTCGTGCTGAAATTGACATCGCGAATTTCCGGGAAACCGAGTCGCTCCGGCAGGACCAGCGTGCCGTCGCCAATGCGCGGGTACCGGCTCGGCGGCGGTTCAATTCCCGCCGTCAGCCAATTGTTCATGGCCACCAGCAGCGCGCGCATCGACCAGCGAAAATCCATGGGATTGCTGAGTTGCTGGCCGATGGAGCGCGTCGGCGGAAATCCTGCCGGGCCGTGTTGCGATCCGGCGAATAAATAAATGCGTGAATTCGCCGGCACCGGCGCATCGCGTTTTCCATCGGTGGAAGTGTGAATCAGCGAAGCAGCGCGTCCCCAGTATTCGTAAGACGAGTTCGAATAAAATATCTTGGGCAGAAACGCGGCTCCCTGATGGCTCAACAAACCATCCGTCAGCCCGGTGTCGGGATCGGTCTCGTCCAAATCCGCGAACGGAAAAATATCCGTGGGATAGAGAAAATTCATGAAGGGATGCGCGTCGCGCGAAGGCTGGGCGAACCGGTGATTGAAACTGCCTCGCCCGCCACCCGCAACGTGAACGAGCATTCCATCAAACGCCTTCCGCTGTTGCTCGTCGCGGTTGAACCCGTAGTAAAGAAAAGTGCGCAGGAACCTTCCGCTTTGCGAAATGCCAAATCCGATGGCCCGTGAAATGGCTCCCCGCGAAAGGCCGAGCGGTTCCGCCCCGTCGTATTTCAAAACGGAAATGACATCGCGAACCGCGGCCGGCCCCAAGCCAACCAGCGGCGAGTTTTGCGAAACATACACGACTTCATAGATGCGTCCGGGTTGAAATCCACTTTGCAGATAGACATGGCCGGGGTCAGGCACGACGACGCCTTTTTCCAGGCGGGCAAACTGCCATTGGGCGCGCGGGATCACTTGGCGGGGCGCTTCGACCGAGTCGCGCACGGTCAGTTGAGTCTCCGGCGCATTTGGCTCGGCGACCGGGTAAGGAATGTGTTCGCGATCCGCCAGCGAGTGGGAAAACGCTTCACTGGCGGTGACGAAATCGCTGCGAACCAATCCGCGAATCGGCCCCTGGCTGCTCGCGGCAGACGGTGGATGTAGCCGCATCAACCCGTCCCGGCGAGGCGGATCAAATTGCCAGCCCACCCACAACAAGGAATAGCCTTCGCGCAAAAGAAACCCATCGCCGAAATCCGCTTCCGTTTCCGGATTGAGGCTGCCCGTCGCCAGGTTGAAAAAACTTAGCAACCTTTTGCCGCCGCGATTGCTGACCTCATAGAGCAACGCGGCATTGCCGCGGGCCGGTTCCTTGGGTTTGATCAGAAAAAAATCCGCGGCGAATTCGACTTCGCCCCGGCCATTGCGCGGTGCGAGACCCACATCCGTGATCACTTGATTGGCCGGGTTCGCCGGATCGATCGCGAAATAAACTTTGCCAGAGATTTTTTCGAAGCCGCCGGCCAAACCGAAGGCGCGCCCGTTAAGGATTTCCTGACGTGACGCGACTTCAAAGCGAACCACTCGCCCCTCACTGACAGAGGACCAACCGAGAAAGGCAATGGCGCAAATCGAAAGGAGCTTTAATCGAAAGTGTAGCATGAGATGATTAAGGAATGGTCTGACTTCGGGGAAAGAATTCTACGAACAATTCGCGCCTTGAACCGTAGCCGCCGACGTGAGGTTCTTGCGAAGGAGATTGATTGATCGAAAAAACTCACCTTGGTTCGTTGAGAGTGGCTTTCATTCGAGTTCATGGACGATTGATAGGACATCGCTTTTTGACGCTCCGCGATTATTCGATGGTCTGTTTGGGGATCGTCATGGCTGTACTTCTACACCTTTCGGAGGCCTGCATCCATCGGGTATTTATTTGGAAGGGATTCTCAAGAACCAGATCAAAGGGGGTTACAGCTCCATCAGACGGTAGCGAACGTCTTTCGGATGCACCGCGCGCTGGACCCCGCTTGATTTGCCAGTTGCGTGCCATGCAAGTTTCCGGCAGGATGACCGTATGCTCACCCGTCTTGCTTGGCGCGCCCCTCTGCCAAACCCCCGCGGCTTCACTTTGATCGAACTCCTGGTTGTCATTGCGATCATTGCCATCCTCGCTGGGATGCTCCTTCCAGCGCTTTCCAAGGCCAAGTCCAAGGCGACTGGAATCAAGTGTATGAACAACACGCGGCAGCTGATGCTCGCCTGCCACATGTACACCGGTGACAATCGAGAGAGCTTTCCCCAAACCCGCCACGGCGGAGATGCCGAGGTCAGCCAGGGGTCTTGGGTCACGGGTTCAATGACTTGGTCGACCTACGAAGCCAATACCAACACCGCCTACCTGCTCGACCCCAAGTATTCCAAGTTGGCCCAGTATTTCGGAAACTCGAGAAATATTTTCAAATGCCCTGCGGACAATTTACTTAGCAATGCTCAGAGGGCCAGGGGGTGGAAGGAGCGCGTGCGTAGTATCTCCGGCAATATCCGCCTCGGGGATGATTCCAACGCCTGGGAAACCACCGCTTTTCCGACATTCACGCGCAAGACGGCCGGCCTCACTGACCCCGGTCCATCCCAGACCTGGGTCTATATGGACGAGCATCCCGACAGCATCAATGATGTCGGCAATTTCACCTATGAACCGGGCGGCCCCGGTTGGATCGATATTCCGGCGGTGTACCACAATGGGGCGGCGGGGATCGTTTTTGCCGACGGCCATTCCGAGATCCACAAATGGGTGGCAAGCCTTTCGAGAATGCCGGCAAATATCTTACCCGCGGGCAGCGGCGATCTCGTGAAAATCAGGGCTTACGCCAAAAACGACAACGACGCACTTTGGTGGGCACTCCGTACTCAGCGAAAGCCCAATATTACGGAAGATTGGATCCGATCCCGGATCAAGTAGCCTGACGAGTAGAGCTGCGGAGCGTCGAAATCAATCTCCGTCTCGCACAGCCGGTCGAGAAAAAGTGACAGGATTGAACGGCCTTTAGTTAAGCCCTAATTTCTTTTTACTGAGTCGCTCACGACGAGTGGTTCCGGGTAGGGTTTTCCACACATCGACTTTTAAGGCGCGGTCGGCAGGTTTGACTTCTCCGGGGCGCGCCCTACAAGGAGCTTCATCCTTCGATGACGCCGTCGCCTTTCTGCACATTCATCGTGTTGGCGCTCCTTGCCAACAGCCTGCTGGCCGCCGATCCCAAGGCCGACCATCGCGGGACATACTATCACTGCTTGGATTAAAGTCCAGGTAGGGGGCTTGTACCAGCCACGCATCCTCAGTAAAGCACAGAGCTACGGAATCGGTTTAACGGATACTGGACCCACGCCGCAGCTTTTCTTTTGTGCTGATGGTTGTGCCTCGTCGGCTGCTATTTACGTAGACAAATGGATATTCATAGCAGCTACATACGATCGGCAATCAATGCGAATTTATACAAATGGAGTGCGCGCTGCGCAGACGGCTGGTTCTGCCGCGCTAAGTGTCAATAACTTCCCTATTGGCTTGGGTCGAAATCTTGAGTCGGGGACCGACTGGGTCAAAGGAGGACTGGATGATCTGCGGGTCTACAACCGAGCACTTTCAGATTCGGAGGTGAATGACCTTTACGACTACGAGAAGGCACCAAAGCCGCCAGCAGGATCGCTTTATTACTTCATCCCAGGTTCCTTCACGTGGGCTGAGGCGAAAGCTGACGCCGAGCGCCGGGGTGGACATCTCGCAGCGATTTCGTCGGAGATTGAGAACGCAATCATCGCGGAACTGTCCGGTGGAGTGATGTGGATTGGTGGATATCAACTGCCGGATGCCGTCGAACCCGCCGATGGCTGGACTTGGGTCACGGAGGAGCCGTTCGCCTTCCAAGCATGGGCTAACGGACAGCCCGACAATGCCGGTGGAAGGCAAAGTGCATTAGCGATCAATTTTTCCACTCATGGAGGTTGGGATGACGCTTTTGGGCCGACGGCGAGCGGCTATGCCAGCGGCTACGCCTTGGAATTGCCAGCGCCCCTTTCGGCGACCGCTGTTGCGACTGTGACATTGGGATACGTCTCTTCTGTCGAAGTGGTCACGGGCGGCTCCGGCTACTCGGGCGAGCCTTCGGTGATCTTCAGCGGAGGAGGTGGGAGTGGCGCAGTTGCCAAGGCCGTCCTAATCGGGGACAAAGTGGGACAGATAATCGTTCTGAGTTCAGGGAGTGGATACACTACTGCACCGGTGGTTCTGATTGAGGCTCCGAAGCCGGAGGTGGTTCTGGGGGTTCGGTTGGTCCCAGAAATCACCGTGTTCGGACCTCCCGGTACTGCGGCGAAAGTGGAATGGAGTGCTACGCTGGGGCAGTTAGCGAAGTGGGAGCTGTTGACCGTTGTTGCGTTGGATACCGATGGCGCAACCGTGGTCGATTTGGCGGTGGGATCAACGACGCGATTTTACCGGGCTGTGACACTTCCGCCGGCACCGGGCAGCATGACACTGATACCGGCCGGTTCGTTCCAGATGGGCGACACGTTCAACGACGGCTTTCTCGACGAGCTACCGGTGCACTCCGTGTTTGTTTCCACATTTTACGTGGACAAGACCGAGGTAACGAAGGGGTTTTGGGATGAGGTAAAGGACTGGAGCGGTGGGAATGGGTTCGGCTTTGACAATCCGGGTCTCGGAAAGGGGACGAACCACCCAGTGCACGGCGTGAGTTGGTTTGATGTCGTGAAGTGGTGCAATGCGCGATCGCAGAGGGAAGGGAGGGTGGCGGCGTATTACACGGATGCTCTACTGACACAGGTTTACAAGACGGGGCAGGTCTCGCCCTATGTGAAGTGGGAAGCTGGGTATCGGCTGCCCACCGAGACGGAGTGGGAGAGAGCGGCCCGAGGTGGAGCAAGCGGGCACCGTTTTCCCTGGTCGGAGCCGGACACAATTACGCACGGACGTGCGAATTACCTCAGCCGTTTGGACGAAGCGTACGACGTCAGCGCAACGCGCGGATACAATCCATTGCACGCGGTTGGCGGCGAACCCTTCACGAGTCCGGTTGGCTCCTTTGCAGCAAACGGGTATGGGCTTTTTGACATGGCAGGGAACGTGCGGGAGTGGTGCTGGGACTGGCACGGTTCGTATTCAAGTGGATCTCAAACCGACCCTCGGGGCCCAGCTTCGGGCTTATACCGCGTTTTCAGGGGCGGCACTTGGAGCTACTATGGCTTCGGCTGCCGGTCGGCATACCGCTACTACTTCGCGCCGGACTTCAGGGACAACTCCGGTGGATTCCGATCTGTCCTACCCCTAAGTCAGCCTTGAGCAGAAAAGCAAGTGTGAGCGGAGCAGGCCCGGAACAGGGAGTGTCAAATCCCCCAGCGGCCAGCCGTACTCGGAGTACACAAGTTGGATCAGGCATTGCGAGACAACCAGCGGGCGTTGTCTTCAGAATCTAATGGCTGCTGGGCGGGAAATGTGACTGCAGCCGAGGGCAAAAGAACTCACAAATCATGAGAAGCCGAACGGGCTCATGTCCTACACCCCAAGCCAGAATGCACTGCTCGCCTCGCTCATTCGAGATTGCTGAACGGATCACTTTCGTAGCCAATTCGCGTTCGCATGAAAACTCTTCTGTCTTTAATCAGGTCTCTTTGTTCCATCGCACTCGTAACCGCTTCGGTATTTGCTCTAAGCGGCTGTGCCGGAACTTACTTCACGTGGAAGAAGGCACGCCAAGTGCAGACGGGAATGACGTTGACTGAAGCCGAGCAAATCCTTGGACGGCCGAATTCGGTAACTAGTACTGCGGGCACCCAGCGTGTCATGTGGCTGTATGGCACCGCCCTGGGGCAAGGCGCGTCGTTCAGCGTGGTCGTCAAGGATGGGAAGATCGTCGAAGTTCCGCCCATTCCCGACAGTTTTCGCTAACCGGCCGAATGTGGGTCGGAAATTATGAGTCATGCATATCAAGTACCGGGTTCGGCGGGTGGGAACAGGGGGGTGTAAAATCCCCCGCGGCCGGGAGAACTCGGAATACGTAGAGCCCGTCACGGTTTTGGATTCTTTTTTGATCTGACCTTCACTCGTATATTTTGAACGCATTCGTCAATGGAATCCATGGCACCTCTGGAAAGTCAGACTGCCCGATTACCCCAGCAATTTGGCCCCCGGCTATCCTGATATTGGC
>CAMAUY010000099.1 GCA_945861565.1 Akkermansia muciniphila | reverse complement strand
CCACCCCGGGCCGCGCTGGGTGAAGACGGATTGGAGGTGGCTTTCGAAGAGGGCGCGGGCGTTTTGGAGGTTCTTTTCGGCGTTGGCTTTGGCGGTGGCGAGGCCCTCAAACGCTTCGTCCAGCAGGCCGACGATCCGCTGCTGTTCGGCCAGCGGGCCAATCGGCACAAGGAGCTGCCTGAATCGTTCGTGAGTCAGATTCAGACCACTCTCACTCCCGCCCGTTTTCATCCGGTCAATTGCGATGGCCGCATCTTCGCTCTGAAGGAAGGCCACCAAGTATTTTGGTAAAACCTCTTCAGGGCGTGTGCGAAACCGATACATCTTGCCGGAAATCATCAATCGCCCACGGGTGTTTTCCACGAGACACGAGATTCCGCAGCGAATGCGAGGACCTGCACAAGTAATGAGGATGTCGCCCGGCTTCACTTCTAGCAAAGGCCGTGGTTCGAGTTTGCTTGGCAGGAGTTTGTTGTGCTCGGGCTGAAATTCGCCCGGCTGAATCGAGGTCGTCCTCAGAACACCCCAGACCTTTTCCGATGGAGAAGGTTGTTTCTCGCATTGTGGACTCCATCCCTGGTGCATCGTGCGGCCGTCTTCGAGGGGCGCGAAGATTTCCTCAATTCTAACTTTCCTCCACTGGCGAGAAGCACCTTTGAGCGGCGTTTTCATAGCAGCTCTCGGATATTGCCCAGCACTTCCGCGCTCTCGGCGTCCAGTGCGGCGATTTCGTCCATGATTTCCTGCGGGCTGCGGTGCGCGATTTCCTCGCCGCCGTTGGGGTTCTTCACGGACAAATCAAACGTCTTCGGGTCGATGGCCGCCACGTCCACGCTCCAGCTTTTGGGCGAGTCGGCTTTGGTCTTTTGAAGCGCGATGAACTCGGCGAGGTCGGCGTCGTTGAGCGGGTTGGTCTTCCCCAGGTTGCGGCCGGGGTCGAGTTGGTAGAACCAGACCTTGCGCGTCTTCGTGCCTTTCTCAAAGAAGAGCACCACGGTCTTCACGCCCGCGCCGATGAACGTGCCGCCGGGGCAGTCGAGCACGGTGTGGAGGTTGCATTCTTCGAGGAGCTTCTGGCGCAGGCTGACGGAGGCGTTGTCGGTGTTGGAGAGGAAGGTGTTCTTGATGACGATGCCGGCGCGGCCCCCGGCCTTTAGGATTTTGATGAAGTGCTGGAGGAAGAGGAACGCGGTCTCGCCGGTGCGGATGGGGAAGTTTTGCTGCACTTCCTTGCGCTCTTTGCCGCCGAAGGGCGGATTGGCCTCCACGATGTCGTAACGGTCCTTATCCTGAATGTCGGCGAGGTTTTCGGCGAGTGTGTTGGTGTGGATGATATTGGGCGCTTCGATGCCGTGCAGGATCATGTTCATGATGCCGATGACGTAGGCGAGAGACTTCTTTTCCTTCCCGTAGAAGGTGCGCTCCTGGAGAATCCGGGCCTGCGCGGTGGTGAGATTGGGATTGGTCTCCTTCAGGTAAACGAAAGACTCGCAAAAGAAGCCGCACGACCCCGACGCGCCATCGTAGATGCTTTCGCCAATGCGCGGCTTCAAGACGTGAACGATGGCTCGTTCAAGCGGGCGCGGGGTGTAATACTCGCCGCCGTTGCGCCCGGCGTTGCCCATGTTTTTGATCTTGGCCTCGTAGAGGTGCGAGAGTTCGTGCTTCTCGGTCTGGGACTGGAAGCGGAGTTCGTCGATGTGGTCGATGATCTCGCGCAGGTTGTAGCCGCTCTGGATGCGGTTCTTTATCTCGCCGAAGATCTCGCCGATCTTGTATTCGATGGTGTTCGGCCCGGTGGCCTTCTGTTTGAAGCCGTGCAGGTAGGGGAAGAGCTTGCCGTTGACGAAGGCGATGAGATCGTCGCCGGTGAGCGCGGTGTTGTGATCAATCTTGCCGTCCTTGCCTTTGGGCGCGGCCCACGATTCCCAGCGGTAGGGTTTATCGAGGATATGGGTGTATTTCTTGCCGTCGAGGGCGGCTTCGGTGGCCTTGTCGTGTTCCAGCGCGTCGAGGTATTTCAGGAACAGGAGCCAAGAGGTCTGCTCGGTGTAGTCGAGTTCGCTGGTGCAGCCGGCGTCTTTCCAGAGGACGTCGTCGATGTTTTTGAAGGCTTGTTCGAACATGGCGTTGATAGGAACGGAGAAGTCGGCACAGGCTACGAGGCCAAGAGGATTGCAACAAGACAGCGTTCGATACTTCGCGGTATTCCTTCCCGTCGTGTTGAAATGCCCGGATCCGCCGCCTTCGAAGATGGCAAAAAGTTCGTTATGACATCCAATAAACACGTTTAGGATGGATGGAATGGCGAGGAAAACGACTGGCCCACGGAAACCCTCTACCATGACCGCAATGGGTTCGTCATGGTGGGTTGCGCGGATTTCGGCCGGCAGCCGCGTTGTGGGGCCGCGTGAAGCCGTTGGCGAGGCCTTCCCGGAGCTTGCCCACGACCAAGCATTCGAAAACTGAATGGATTACTGGAAAAAGCGCAGTGCTGTGGGCCTGTTACGGTGTGAAAAACTAACCACCACGCTCGTTGCCAGGCGAATCAGTGACGAAGATGCAATCCGTTGGACCGCCGACAACACGTGGCCTGAGTGCCTAGAGAAACCGCGGCGGGTTTTTTGTTGGCATGATGGCAATTGATGGCACTTTTCCTTCGCGAGTGTTCGTTTTGCTTCGCTTCGACGGTATTTTGGCCCAGAACCTTGACGCGAAGAAAACCCAATGTTTACCGCATCAAAGTGAACCTTGGCGAACCTACGCGAACACCATCGCTTTGGGTTCGACCCCCGCCCCGTGCACCATTTGTTATAACTTGATTACAAATGGGTAACAGAGAACGAGATCCGCCACCGCAGTTTTTCCGAACTGATTTCGGACCACCCTTGCGGGGAATCGGCGGAAATTGAAATGTCCTGGACACTTTTCCGGCGGCAGCCGCCCTCATGGGTGCCAAATTGGAATAGGTGTTCGTGGTTTTGTCTTTTCATCGCGCCGTTCCTGGGACTACGAACGCTGGTCGTGAACACTATTAAAGAAGTCCGCCGCCTCACGTCGCCCGCACCAAAGCCGCAATCGCTCGCGTGGGATGGGACGACGCTTTGGATGGGGTCGCGCGAGACGCGGCGCATCTACGCCATCAACCCGGCGACGTGGACCGTTGGATGGGAAACAGCGGCGCCTGGCACTCCGTGGGGAATGACGGCCGTGGGCAAGGAGCTGCGCGTTCTGTGCGGCGAGACCGTCGACGACAATCGCATCATCCGGCGGTGCGTGCCGGGAGAGGGCTTTGACCCGAAGTGGGCTATCCTGTGTCCCGACGACACCGGTTCACAGCTCGGCCACGACGGCGAGCGTTTGCACGTGAGCCAGTGGTATCTGAAGAAAGTGCTGCGATTGACTCAGGCTGGGACATGCGACTGTGTGATCTCCGTGCCGCACGGCATCTGTGGGCAGGTTTTCGTGGAAGGTCTTCTCTATCTTCTCACGACGGATGCCGAGGAGACGAACGACTATTGGCTCACGCGCGTCGATCTGCGGGCGGCGACGCCCGTGATCGAAGATGTGGCGCGAATTCCGTTTCAGGCGCGGGCGCTCGCATGGGATGGCGTGCGGCTCTGGACCAATCATCGTGAAAAGAACCAAATCGTGGCGTTCGAGTGGGTGGGTTGAGTCGGACTCGTGCCCCGAGGCGCGGGGCCAAAAGCGCCGCTCCATACTTTTTGGCAACGGACACCGCTCATGCGGCCGGTCCGATGTTCTGCAACTTAAGCCTGGGTTCAGCTGCTTCTCGAGACGCCGCAAGATCGACCTCCCAAACGACCATCCAGTCGTTGTGACCCTCGGGGTCCACTAACATCTGCTCAATCTTCCAGAGCCGCTGATCCTCTGACGGCAGCACCCGCGTATGCCGAAGATTGCGCGCCTCCGGGTCCAGACCAAACATCGAGTGCTCCCGCTTGTAGGATTCCATCGCCAGACGCAATCGCTCGGCCGTCCAGGGTTGACCCTCTCGATCGAGAGCGCCTGCAAGAACCTCCAAGGCGCGTTCAAAGTCCGCCACGAGCAATGCCCGCAGAAAAACAAAAATCCGGCTCCGAATCGCCGCAGTGAACTTGCCCGTGTCGCGCGTGACATCGCGCGTCGCCTCGTCGGCACCGGGTGGGCGTATCTCCGGAGCCTGGGCAGCCGGTTGATGAGCCGGATTGCGCATCTTCTGCCATTCATCGATGAGGCTTGAATCCACCTGCCGTATCATGGTGACCAGATACAGTTCGAATTCGCGAAGTGCGTCGCTCTTTACCCCATCGGGGACGGTTTGCGCGAGGACCTTGTGGACGCGGGCGAGGTGCCGGAGGAGGACACCCTCCGCCCGCTGAAGTTCATAGTCGCGGACATAGTCTCCAAAGGACCGAAATTGCTCGAACATCTCGCGAGCGATGGATTTTGGGTGAATGTTTTCCTGTCCCACCCACGGATGCTGCTCCGCAAAGGCATTGAAAGTTTCATAGATGAATTCGCGACGGGGTTTGGGATATTCCAGCTTTTCCAATTCCTCCATCCGTTGATCGTATTCGATGCCTTCCTGCTTCATCCGGGCCATCGCGTCGTCTTTCACCCGATCCAACTGCTTGCGCAGAATAATATCGGGATCCTCCAAAATAGATTCGACCAAGGTTATGACATCCAAGGCATGGTCGGGTGCTTGCGGATCCAGTCGGGGCAGGGTGTCGAGCAGGTAGAGCGACAACGCCTGGTCCATGGAAAAGTCGTCTTGGAGCGAAATATGAACCCGCAGGTGGGAACCGGTTTCCGAGCGCGGAGTGAATTCGACGATCTTCTTCTCCACCAGTGCCCGGAACAGTTGCCAGGCGCGACGGGTGAGAGCCTTTTTTGCCTTGGGCGATTCATGGCAGCGCGAGATCAACGCGCGCATCGCCCGGCAGCCATCCCCGGGGCGCGCCAGGACATTCAGTAGCGTGCCATGCGAGACGCTGAACCGGGAGGTCAGCCGTTCCGGGGGAGCCGACATCAACCGCGTGTAAGTGTTACGATCCCAGTTGACGAAATTCTTCTCCGGCGGCTTTCGTTTGACGATTTTCTTTCCGTCTCGGGCGGCTTTTTCGTCGAGCTTCAGGTTCTCAACCACGTGTTCGGGAGCCTGGGCGACCACCCAACCACGGTCGTCGTACCCCTTGCGCCCCGCGCGACCGGCAATTTGATGAAAATCACGGGCGCTCAGGATGCCGGTCTTCTGCCCGTCGTATTTGCACAGCCGGGTGAAGACGACCGTACGGATCGGGACATTGATGCCGACGCCAAGCGTGTCGGTGCCGCAGATAACCTTGAGCAGTCCCTTTTGAGCGAGTTGCTCGACGAGGATGCGGTACTTTGGAAGGAGGCCGGCATGGTGAAGCCCGATTCCCTGCCGAAGCCAGCGCCGGAGATCGGGTCCGTAGGGACTGTTAAATCGGAAATTCTCGATCGCCGCAGCCACTGCGGCCTTCTCCTCGCGGGAGCAGACATTGATGCTGGTAAAATCCTGAGCGCTTTGCGCGGCTTCGAGTTGGGTGAAATGGACAACGTAAACCGGGGCGCGCCCGTTTTGGACGAGCGATTCGAGCGTCTGAGCGAGAGGAGTTTCGGCGTAGGCGAATTCAAGGGGTACGGGACGATCCACGGAGGATACTGTAATGGTCTGCAGTCCATTCAGCCGAGTGAGTTCGCTCTCGAAGAATCCGGTATCGCCGAGCGTCGCGGACATCAGCAGGAATCGGGTGCGCGCCATGGTGAGGAGCGGAATCTGCCACGCCGCACCCCGTTCCCGGTCGGAGTAATAGTGGAATTCGTCGACCACCGCATCGCGGATCGCGGAATCCGCGCCTTCGCGGAGGGCAATGTTTCCGAGAATCTCGGCCGTGCAGCAGAGTATTGGAGCGTCCCGATTAATCGTGGCGTCACCGGTGCTGAGGCCCACATTGTCGGGTCCGAACTCGCGACAGAGGGACATCCACTTCTCGTTGACCAGGGCCTTGACCGGGCAGGTGTAAATCGATCGACGGCCCTGGGCGAGCGCTTGGAAAAGCAAAGCGGAGGCGACGAGAGATTTCCCAGAACCCGTCGGTGTATTAAGGATGACATTCTTGCCATCGAACAATTCGAGGATTGCCGATTCCTGTGCCGGATAAAGCTGCACTCCCTTGCCCCCCTGATACTCCAAGAATCGACCGAGCAGAAGATCGCTTTCCACCGAATCTCCTTTCGGCAAGGCATCGTACAACGTGTCGAACACAGGCTGGAAACCGTACGATGTGATTGAAGCGAGCGGAAGCCCGATCGGCATGAGAGCGGGTAAATCGGGTGTGAGGCAAAAATCTTCTGGCCGACATCGCTTTGGATGCCGCGCAGGTCGGCCTCCTGCGATACGGCAGGCTAGAAACGGTGACGGCCAACCGCCGTTCGCTCGCTCGCGTCCAGGTGCATCAGAATACTCGCGCGAAGGGAGCCGGAATCGGAAATCCGCCGAAGGAAAACCCTTTCGTGTTCCGTGGGTCGTCTCGATGCCGAAGCGGTTCCAGTCAACGCGTTACAGCGTTACAGCACTCGGACGGACTTGAGCTTCCCTGCCGCTTTCTCGAAACTGACCATCGCATCGGCCGTGCTGGCGTAAGCTTCATGAATCAGCCGGTCTACAAAACCCGGTTTTGCCGAAGCCAGTCCCTCGAGCGCCAACACCTCGGCGACGGCTCCGAGCGGCTTGATCTCACCGTCAGCGAACAACCGTCGCAGCCCCATCAGGGCGTCGTGCTTCGAGACGTCGTAATGGTGCTGCAATGCGAAATACGCCTCAGCCACCACCAAATCTGAAACCACGGCGCGATGGCCCTCTCGCGACAACTTATCTAGAAACCCCACCGCCCGTGCTGCTTGATTTGTCGGTTGCCCCAGCAGCAGGCGCAGTACCACTGAGGTATCCAATCCAGCCTTCACGCGCCGCCTTTTCGCCCGACGGCAATGCTCTCACGGACCGCCAGGAGCGAATGGTCGGTAACTTTCTTGGCTCGCGACCCAAGGCAGCCTATCCAATCGCGGGTACGGGTCGGTGGCGGTCGCAACACCCAGACTCTGCCCCCCCCTTCGTTACGAGATTCAAGCTCGATCACATCCCCTGGCTTCAGGCCGAGTGCCTCACACGTTTCCTTCGGAAAGGTCGCCTGCCGCTTCGCAGTCAATGTCAGCGTTGTCATGGGGAAAATGTTCAAGGATTACGCCTTACTTGTCAAATATACGGTAAGGCATGGCAAACCGGGACATTTAACCCGTTGAATCAACGAAACGGGCGCGTCGGAGTAGAAACACTCTTCGAAACTGACTTTGGCATGATTTCCGCTACGCTCTCCTGGATGTTCCTGCTGAATCGAATTTGCAGTCTTGGCGCGGGTTGGCTGGTTTTCGGAGGCGGATTGGTGGCGGTCGACTGGGTGCGATTACCCGCGTTGACTGGATTCGACGCCGTCAATCCGGTTTTCCGCCGGCCGATGGAGTTAAACTCGGCGTATGCGGCGGATCCTCTGGATGCGTTTTTTCCGGCGCACGTCAATAACGTGGACGGGCAGTGGTACCTGGAGAATCGCAACCGCACCAATGCGGTTCGGGAGGGTATCGATGTCAATGTGAGAGCGGCCTGGCCCTGGTCGCGGGGAAAGGGGATCATCGTGGCGGTCGTCGATGTGGGTGTTGAAGTGGAGCACCCGGAGCTACGGGAGCGAATGACGGGGGCGCCTCATCACAATTTTGCCGAGAATACCGACAACGGACTTCCGTTTGGCAGCGGAACCAGCGATGCGCACGGAACCGGGGTGGCGGGGTTGATTGGAGCGACGGCGGGTGACGACCAAGTGATGGCGGGGGTGGCACCCGAAGTTCAAATAGCCAGTTGGGTTATCATCAATCAGCGCGGGAAAATGGCAACCGACGAACAATTGGGGGTCTTATACAGTTATTTGTCTAATTCCGTGGCAGTACAGAATCACAGTTTCACTCCCAAAGAGTCGGCATTGCGTGGACCAAGTATGCCGGAGCAGGCGGGTATGCAACGCGCCTACCTCGACGGCCGTCATGGACTGGGTGTCGTTAGGGTCCACCCGGCAGGCAATAACCGGGAGCTGGGCCAAAATGCAAATGAAGACGGGTACGCAAATGATTTCCGCTCCATTACCGTGGCGGCCGCATTGCGGTCCGGAGCGACGGCCCCATACAGTGAGCCGGGCGCGTGTGTCCTGGTCGCCGCCCCCGGTGGAAAAAGGGGTGAAGGTGGCCTCTTTACCACGGACCTGATTGGCTCGGCGGGCGGAAACTTCCTCTCTTTCTATCCGCCGTACGAGTATCTATCGGACTACCGATTTGACGGCCTCGGGTTCATTGGCACGTCGGGCGCAGCCCCGCTGGTTAGCGGCGTCGTTGCACTGATGCTGTCGGCCAATCCAGGACTTTCCGTTCGGGATGTGCAGTGGGTTCTGGCGTTGTCCGCCAGCTATCGGGGGAAGGACGATCCGTCGGCCCGCCCGAACGGAGCGGGTCTTCGGGTCGGTCACAACCTCGGGTTCGGTCTTCTGGATGCCGGTGAAGCAGTCCGGTTGGCGCGACGGTGGAGCCATCGCCCGCCGGCGGAATGGGTAACGGTACCCAATCTCGGGCGGGTACCGATTCCGGATAACGGTCTGCAGGTTGAGCGGGTGCAGGGCGGTGCGGGCACCCTTTTTGATTGTCTGCCCGGCCAGGGTCCCTTTCCCGACGAGTTGGAGCCCCAGGCGGTAGATCGGTTTCCCATCGTGGACTTTGGCCTTGCCACGAATCGCACCGAGATTCCGTCGGGAATCGAGGGCCCCGTGGTTGCCCTGGTGGAACGTGGGTCGAACAATTATTCGGATAAAATCGCCAATCTTCCCGAGAATATCGCCCTGGTAATTTTCTATAACTATGAAGAGTCCGGTCTCGACGGTTGCCCCGGTGGCGATCAGCTGTGTATTCCTGGTGGAACTGATTTTTCTCCTTACCCTGTCGTTTTCGTCGGCCGAACGGCGGGCTTGGAATTAAAGCAAGCTGCCGGTGTTGGCTCGACCGCGAAGGCGGGACTGCGTCTGCAGCCGGCGGACCTTCAATTCGAAATTGTTGATCCACTCTCCATTGAGCACGTGACGCTGCAGCTCCAGACGGATCACTCCGTGCGCGGGGATCTCCGCGTCGCGCTCCGGTCGCCGGCCGGTACCGTGAGCGTCCTCCAGCGCTATAACGCAGATACCACAGCTGGACCCATTGATTGGACCTATATGTCCACCCACCACTTCCTGGAGCCTTCGGTGGGGACGTGGACCCTGGAGGTTCTCGACCAGGCGACGGGCGGTCAGGGGGCGGTGTTGCAGGCGACTCTCAATATTCGCGGCGTCCGCATTCTCGATACCGATCGGGACGGACTTGACGACAATTGGGAGCGTCAACAGACGGGTGGATTGTCCCGGAAACCATCGGATCCGACCGGGGATGGACGTTCGACTGTCGGCAGGGATTACGCGGCCGGAGGTTCGATCCAACCGAGTGGGCAGTTGGTGAAATTGGATGTGACACCCTGGTATAGCGATTTTGTCCGGATCAGCTGGCCCTTTTCCACCAATCGGATGGTGCTCTACGGCGGCGAAGGTCTCGATTTGTTAAAGCCTTTGGATGAGGTGCCGGACATCGTTGGTCCGGATACGTCTGCGTTTCTTCCAGCCACGAACGCTCCCCAGGGATTCTTTCAGCTTCGAATGACAACGCCTTAGAGCCCGTTTGAAATTCTGCGATCAGAACAAGTTGCCCACCCGGGAGCGGCTCGATCTATTCATCGCCGTCTGCCACGCCATCCAGCACGCGCATCAAAAGGGCATCATTCACCGCGATATCAAGCCCTCAAACATCCTCGTCACCTTGGACGATGGCGTGCCCGTGCCGAAGGTCATCGACTTTGGCGTGGCCAAAGCCATCCAGTCCCAACGACTCACGGACCTGACGTTCTTCACCCGGTTCGAGCAGATGATCGGCACCCCGCTCTACATGTCGCCCGAACAGGCCGAGATGAGCGGCCTGGATATCGGCACGCGCAGCGACATCTATTCGCTGGGCGTGCTGCTCTATGAACTGCTGACCGGCCAGACTCCGTTTGACGCGAAGGAATTGATGGCGTCTGGACTGGACGAGATGCGCAAGACCATCCGGGAGAAAGAACCAGTGCGGCCGAGCACCAAGCTTAGCCAAACTCTCGCAGCAACGGAATTGGTAGGGCGCATCACTCCGTGCGCGCCGTTGGGAGTTCCGCCTTCAGGCGGTCCGGACCGCGTAAACGCGGGACTCCAAACAGCGGACGGCGCGCGCGGAGCGACGCGCCCTACCTCGAAATCCGAGGAAGAAGTTAAAGCCTCCTCACGTGGTCTCCTACAGATCAAGGAGCGCTTCGACCTGGTGCGCGGCGATCTCGATTGGATCGTGATGAAGTGCCTGGAGAAGGACCGCACGCGCCGCTACGAGACGGCGACCGGTCTGTCCGCTGACCTCAAGCGGCATCTGAACAACGAACCAGTCATCGCCCGACCACCGAGCGCGGCGTACAAACTTCAAAAGGCGTGGCGCAGGAACAAGGTCGCGTTCACGGCAGCGGTGGCGGTGGCCATCGCGCTGGTCGTGGGAATCAGCCTGAGCACCTGGCAAGCTTTCGAGGCGCGACGGGCGCGGGATGCCGCACAGTCTGAGCGGGACAAGGCCCAAACGGCGCAAACCGAAGCCGAGAGTGCCCAGCAAGCTGAAAAGAAGGCGCGTCTGCGGGCAGACGCGGAGGTATATGTCGCGAACATGAATCTGGCCGGCCAAGCGTGGGAAAAAGGCAACTATGGGCAACTGCGGCAGTTGCTGGCAGCGACGCGCAACTCCCCAGATCGCGGATTGGAATGGTACTATTGGCAGCGACAGGCTCATCTGAATTTGCAGACACTCCGAGGGCACACCGGCGGAGTGACATCAACGGCTTTTTCTCCGGATGGCCGGTGTATCGTCACCGGCAGTTTCAAACTAACCGCTCAAGTGTGGGACGCGGACACGCGCAAGGAACTCCTCACGATCAGGGATATCGGCCCGATCAACTCGGTGGCTCTTTCCCCGGACGGCCAGCGGATTGCCACTGGCAATTGGATCTCCACGGCCAGCGTCTGGGATGCGGACACGGGCCGCAAACTACTATCCATCCGAGGCCATGAGAAGGCGGTGTCGTCGGTGGCTTTTTCTCCCGATAGTCAGCGGATTGCTACCGCCGGGGGTGATGCGACTGCCAAGGTGTGGGAGGCGAGCAGCGAGCGAGAATCACGCTTGCTTCGAGGAAACAGCCCCGACCTCCTGGCGGTGGCCATATCACCCGACGGCCAGGGTGTGGGACGCCGCCACCGGTCGCGATCTGCTCACCTTTGACTGCGAAACAGACGTAATCAGCTCGGTGGCGTTTTCGCCGGATGGGCAGCGGATTGTCACCGGCCATATAAGTCCGGGGGATGGAACCGCCAGAGTTTGGGAGGCGGCGACGACGGAGCAGGTCGCCGCCTGGGAGGAGGAGTGCAGTATCGTTCGGACCTGACCACCAACCTTTGGACTTCCCTGGTGGATTGCATTCGAAGCACCAACTCCACGAGTTGCATCTATGATCCCATTGTCGTGGGTCAGCCGAATAAGTTCTATCGTGCCGTCCGGACGAATTGTGTTCCGTGACTCTGACTGGAAGCCGGCCCATCGGCATTGCACCCGCGCTTCCCGCTGCGGCTCCTGGCGCCCTACGGGGGCGCTTCGGAGGTAACGTTCCAGCGGTTCGTGGAATTGCCCCTGGCGCAGGAACTCCGACATGAAATCGGAGATTACTTTTGCGAGAGGCAAAGACGAGGTTCCGGGATGGAAAGCGGTGACGGTGGCAGTTGTCGCGCTGCGACAACTCCGCCCGCATTCAGCGGGCAGCTCCCTGGATCGCTGGATGCGGCGGAGGTCTGACAGAATCGTTGCGCCGCTGGACGCGGCGCCACTTGTCGCAGCGCGACAAGTTCCACCGATCTGCTAGGGAATCCAGCGAAGGTTTGGTTGATCCAATCGGCCACGATTTTTTTTGAAATCCCAATAGTCCGTGTTGCGATGGTGCGCGACGTGTCCATCGAGCAACAAGAATTGGGCGCCGCCGGCGTGAAGGTTCGTGTGGACTGCGTTCTCGGTGGCAACACCGGCGAGCCTGCCATTGTCGAACATCCAGACGGTGAGGGCGGGTGCAGGCATATCCGTGAGCCGGACGGGGTGACTGTTGGAACCCTCGCCATTGACGCGGCGATTGAGTGCGTAATGGAAGAGATTGTTGGTATTACTTTTTCGTCGATTGGACGGGCAGATCCAGAGAGATCGGCCGGGATCGATCGATGGATTGGTCCGCCAGGGCAGCTCCTGGTAGGTTGGGATCCCGAGGGTTGCGGGCAGATCGTTATACCATCCTCCCTTAAGCCAAGTGCCATTGGGCGAGCCGTCTTGCGGGAGGCGGTCGTCATTTTCCGTCGCAAACAGGTGCGTTGCCAAGCCCCATTGCTGGAGATTGGAGCGGCAGGCGACGCGTTGGCTGGCCCTCCGCGCACGAGCCACTGCGGGCAATAGCAGGCTCGAAAGGATTCCAATGATTCCGATCACGACGAGAAGTTCAATCAGGGTGAACGCTGCCGGGTGCCGCCCGGGGGACGTTGGAATTTCGCGGCCAGAGCCATTGACTGGGGGGATCATGGTGGGGAGAATCTTTTAGGGCAGTGTGACGCGGAAGAAGCGGCAATACGCGGACCGATTCGTATCTGAGTAAGGGCTAAATTGGATTGTGGTCGCGATTCGTTGGAAAGGTTCTCCCAGGTTGTCTGTCCCCCAGATCGAACAGGTTCGTCCCGGCGGAATTTCAAAATTTAGTTCGAGTGCACCGGTGTCCCCCGCCGTGGAGAGTCTGGCTGGGATTACCAGAACCGGAGGGGGAGGGTTCGTGGGCGGGGAGGATGTGACGGAGAGCCTGACCGGACTGCTGGTGATGGCTCCGGCAATATTGGTGACGATCAGCTCATAAAGACCGGCTTGTGACACCCTGACCCGACTCAATTTGAGCTGTTTTTGGTTGGCGGATGGCACGTTGGTGCCTTCGTGCCGCCACTGGAACCAGAAGGGTGCGTGCCCGCGCACCTCTCCCTGCAGCAGGGCGGTTGTGCCGGGGCGGTTGGTCTGGCTGACCGGGGAAAGAGTGAACGCCGGCGGCTCCGGTTGCCAGTGGGTCGGCCAACCGGTAACGACGATTCGATCGAATCGCCACTTGCCGCTGGGGGAATATTTCGCGTCGGACTTGGCGGCGGCATAATTGGTGGAGGAATCGAAATCTGAGACGATACGGAGGACGATATCGCCCCCGACAGGTGACCCCGCGAAGTCGGACAGATCGAAACAGACGTCATTGGTGAAACTGCCGTCCTTCCCGATGACGAAGGAATCGACGGTGGTGAAAGTCTGACCGTCTTCGGCGGCATCGACCCGGAGTCGACGGGACGCGGACCCGGTTGCGTACCAATCGAAACCGAGATGGAGGCGGGTCTGCCCAGCCGGTGAGAAGCGCAACTCGATTCCGGCAGTGCCGGGAGATTTTCCCGCGGCGGGAAATCCAGCGACGGCCAGTGAATGATTCGATTGGGTTTCCGTGTCCGCCGGGCTGCCCGCAGCCAGTTCGAGACGCGTTCCACCCACCGCAGTGAGCGTTCCGGATCCTGCCGTCGGCACCGAAGGGGGCAAATTGGTGTCGTTGAACGTCCAGGTGGCGAGTGAGGTCTGGCCGCGAAGAGGAAGTAACGAGTAGAGGGCGACGATAAGCAGCCAGCCAAGAGTACGGAGTGTTTCAGTTTTCATAACGGTAGACGGACCATTGAGTGTCCCGGCTGATGGGCCGGAGATATCCCTTGCGGGACATCTCATGCAGAACCGTTAGGAGAGGGTGATTTCCGAAAAAAGAGCGGGCCGACGGAAAATCTTAGGCGAAACGGGTAGCCGCTCCAGCCCGTCACAATTCCACCCCGGGGTAGAAGTGCACAACGAAGAACTATTGGGCCTGGATCTGCGTTTGCAGAAGCGCGAGCTCGCGCGGATCGAGGAAGCCATCGCCGTTGACGTCGAAGTCGCTCAGTTTCCAGGCATTACCCAGCCAGAGTTTGAGTTCCTGGCCATTGATCCGACCGTCACTATCGAGATCTCGACGAATAAGAATGTCCGCGGGCGTCTCGGTTGGCTCTTCAATAGGCGCTAATTTTGGTAGTGTCGGCGCGAGCAACGTTCGAGTGCTGGTCGAAAACACGCTGGCGGGAAATTTTTGGTGCAACTGTCCTAGCAGGGCCCGCTGCTTGGGTGCCTGGTCCAATCCGATGGCGTCATGGCAAAATGCCAGGAGAAACAATTCCTCTGCCTCGGCGGCGGTTGGGTCGTGGCCCAGCAGCTCATTGACTCTGTTGTGATTGCCGGCGAAGAACGCGCGGATGGCTTGTTCCTTAACCGGGAGGCGGGCGAGTTTGGTCGAGATTTCGGCCGGATCGAGCCGCTCCGGCACCCACTTTTTGGGCGGTACGGCAACGACGCTCGCCTTTTCCACGGCAATGAGAACATTCCCTGCTGGTAGGGTGGATGCATCCAATCCGAGCCAGAGGTGGGTGTCATCTGCGAGGAGAGTTCGGATGGGCAGACTGACCGAGAACCAACCGAGCCAGCGCTTGGTCTTAAGATGAAAGACCAGAATCCGGCTGCGATTGGGATTCAACCCATCCGTGGTGGCGATCCAGAGGAAAAACTTATCGCGAGTCATCGCCCGCACTGCGCCGGGAATCCGACTGGTCGGGGTGATGGGATCCACCTCTCGCCGGCTCTCCATGCTAATCCTGGCCAGTCGTGCCCGGTCCCGCATTCGCGTCCGAATGCCGACGACAACGCGCTCTCGGGCTTGGTCATACGCGGCGGCGGATGGCTTTTGCCAGGGTCCTGACGGGACAACGATGGCTCCACTGATGCCCGGGTTAAAGGGCACGACCTGGTGGGTGGCAACACCTGATTCAGCCTGGAGGTGGTGGAGGCCGGCGGATGTGCCCACCCAGAATCCGCCTTTTTCATCGCCCGCGATGCAGTTTATGGAGATGTCTTCCAGCCAGGGCGTGTCCTCCGCGATGGCTCTGGTAACGTCCAACCATTCGGGCGCGAGGACATGCCTCGTGGCGAGGCGGTTGGAGGAGGCGGCGAGCAACCATGGGCCCGATCCGGCCAACAGTCGCCAAGTGTTGGGTGATCTTGGATTGAGCGGCGGGGCGGGTCCACCGGAGCGGATCCAGTTAGTGCCGTGAAGGTCGAGCACGTAGACAATTCCGGAATCACTGATCGTTGCCAAGCGGCCATCCGTCTCGGCGAAGCCCATCAGGTTCGAGCTGACGAGTCCCTGGACGGCGTTGAACCCTTCGACGGCGTAACTTCCCGCGTGGAACGCACCGGCACCCCCTTCCAATGCCATCCATAATTCGCGGCCCATAGGCCAGAGCGCGCGCGGATGATACTGCTCGAGCACCCCATGCACCCGTTCCAGGCGGCCGTTGGTGACGGCGAGCGCCCACAACTGTGGGCCGCTGTCATTCGTGCGGGCGTTGCGGATCCGGGCCGTCAACCAAAGGCGGTCTTCCAGCAGGGCCAATTGGTCGACGGCGAGACCGGGAGATTCACGGGGAAAAACTACCGGTACCATCCGAACCCCCGAAATCGGTGGCATCCAATCAAACCTCCGCACCACGAAGACATCGGGTGGTGCGGTGTTGGTAGTCGGTTCCGCAGCAAACCCCATGCATAATTCCACGAGGAAGAACATCCCCCAAAGCAGTCGTCCGAACCGGTGCATACACCGAAATGAGCAGAAAAATGCCTCATGGCAAAACTGGAATCGAATCAGGAGATTGAACCGAGAGTGGGGTAGGCAAATAGTATTGTCGTGTGGTTGTGACCCACCCACGGCCAATCCGTGTGCATGCCGGGGTTGCAAGAGTTTGGCGGACTCGACTGCTTGACACCTCGGTGGACCGTCCTAGTTTGCCGCCATTGCGATGCAGACCGGTTTGTCCTCCGCCCCGATTTCCTCCGCCCCGTCGTTCCATGAATCGCTCAAGCAGTTTCGCTCCGCGGGCCGTGGCTTCTGGAGCCATGTTTCCGATGCGGAATGGAACGATTGGAAGTGGCAACTGAAGAATCGGATTACGAACGTCGCTCAATTGGAGAACTTCCTTCCCACCCTTTCACCGCAGGAGCGGGCGGGGGCTGTTCTCGCTGGGGAGTCCAAACTGGCCCTGGCCATCACACCTTATTTTTTCAACTTAATCGATGCAGCGGATCCGAATTGCCCCATCCGCTGGCAGGTGATTCCGCGGGTCGAAGAGACGTATCAGGCGGCGTGGGAAATGAGCGATCCCTGTGGTGAAGACTCGCATTCACCCGTGCCGGGACTCGTCCACCGCTATCCCGACCGGGTGTTGTTTCTCGTGACAGATCGGTGCGCGGCTTATTGCCGTTATTGCACACGATCCCGTCTCGTCAGCAACGCCAGCGGTTATGACTTTCATCCTGAATTTGATCGCCAGATAGCTTATATCGAGAAGAACCCGCAGATTCGTGACGTGTTGCTGAGCGGGGGGGATCCACTCCTCTTCAGTGACGAAAAGCTTGAACAGCTATTGTCGCGGCTTCGATCCATTTCCCACGTTGAATTTCTTCGCATTGGAACGAGAATTCCCATCTTTTTGCCGCAGCGGATTACCCCCGAGTTGTGTGCGATGTTGAAGCGGTTTCATCCGCTTTTCCTTAGCGTCCATTCCAATCACCCGCGTGAACTGACGACCGAGGCCCGCGATGCGCTCGCTCGTCTCGCCGATGCGGGCATTCCGCTCGGGAACCAGTCGGTACTCCTGAAATATGTCAATGACACGCCCGAGGTCATGAAAGCTCACGTCCAGAAGCTACTCATGTGCCGGGTACGCCCGTTGTATATTTATCAGTGTGACCTGATCCACGGGTCAGCCCATTTGCGCACGAGTGTTGCTCGAGGGCTCGAGATCATGGAGCAGTTGCGGGGGCACACCACGGGCTATGCCGTTCCGCAGTACGTGATTGATGCTCCGGGTGGTGGCGGCAAGGTGCCGGTAAATCCGGGTTATATACTTTCCCGGAATAACGAACGAATTGTGATTCGCAATTTCGAAGGCGAAACGTACGAATACCCGGAAGTGCAGGCGGTGCAGGCTTCGGAAGATTCCCAGGGCGTCGCCCGCTCCGGGTAAAAAAAGCGGGACTCCGGGATCAGCCCCACGGTCTCTGCCCCGAGGGTGGGCCCGGGAAACCGGGTCGAGTTCTGAAGGGCGACTTGACAATACTATTGACCGACCCCACTGCGGAGGTTGGCCTGCAGTTGCGCCCGCAACTGAGAACGAAGTTCGGGAGTGGCTTCTCGTGGCACACGGATCGGCGCGGCCAACGTGATGTCGCACCGACTGAAGGGCAGGGGAATCTCGAAGCGATCCCAGCTGTTGAGGGGGTATTTCCATCCGAGCCGGATGTTCACGGGGACGATTGGCAGGCCGGTGAGTTGAGCGGTGGCGATGACTCCGTCCTGCACTTCGTAACAGGGTCCACGGGGTCCGTCCGGAGTGATAGCTAGATCGCGCCCATTGCGGGCGGCAGCCACAAGTTCCCGCAGGGCCTGAGGTCCGCGACGGCTGGAGGACCCTCGAATTGGCAAACCACCGAACAATTCCACAACCCGAGCCAGCAGTCCACCATCCCGGCTCACGCTCACCAGGGCTGCAAAATGACGGGAAGTATCCCGCTGATGGATGATCCGCCGATAGGCGACCAGCGTTAGCGCGAGGCGGTTGTGCCAGAAGGCGAACAAGATCCTTTCGTTGCCACCGGGTGTGAGCAGCGCCGAGCGGTCATCCACCCGGAAGCGGATGGTTGCGGCCAGCAGAGAGACGCCAGCCCAGATCAAACGGGCAGCGATTCGGCCCTTCCACGAAGCCTGTTCGGGAATAATTACGCCGCTGCGACGGGGCTTTGCCCTGGGCGACGGTTTTGGTCTGTTTTTCTCAAGCATTGGCTTCGTCATCAGGCCCCCTTCTTGAGGCAGGCACGCACCAGATCTTCGATGCTTGCTTTATCACCGAGCATGGCCTGAGCAGCTCGAATGGCTTCGTGGGCGTCGCTTTGCTTGAAACCAAGCGCAATCAGCGCCAGAACTCCATCGTTGTGACGTTGGTCGCCTGGATTCAGCGTCCGCTGGGCACTGCCTGCTTCCCACGCAGCGGCCGGCCCGAGCCGGTCCTTTAATTCGACGACAATTCGTTCCGCAGTTTTCCGACCGACGCCAGGAATCTGGGAGAGCGCCTTAACGTCGCTGCTGGCGACGGCTCCGCGGAACAGGGTTGCGTTCATTCCACTCAGGATATTAAGGGCGATTTTCGGTCCGATGCCACTCACCGTGTGAATCAGGAGCCGAAAGAGTTCCCGCTCACTGGCCGTGGCAAAGCCATAGAGCACATGGGCATCCTCGCGGATGGCAAGATGGGTTAACAGATGCACGTCGTTGCCCACGGGAGGCAGCTTGTCGAACGACGACAAGGGTATCAGCACCTCGTACCCGACCCCGTGGACATCGACGGTGACCACGGCGGGTGACACTTCCCGAAGTTGACCGTGCAGATGAGTGATCATGGAAATGGGCAGGCTAGAAGTGCCGAAACACGATCCATGCCGGTGGGATCCCGCAGACGTCTCTTGTGAATTCGATCATAGAAATAGCTTTCCAAGCAAGCGCCGCCTACTCTGAACGACTTGGCACCGCGAAGCGAGATGGAACACGGTTCGCGGCGCGGATCTCGGGCGGGTGGGGAGTCTCAGTATGGCTCCATTCCGGAAAGCTGTCCGGCCGCTGAGCGGCACAGGGTGATAAACCGTTCCTCGATGATCGCCAATCTGCGGGCCCGCAACCGAAGCACGCCCCAGGGGCGCCGAAGCTTGCGCCGCCCCAGCGGCAAAGCGAGCAGGGTCCCCTCCCTCAGCTCTTTCGCAATGGCCCAGGGAGCCACGATTCCGACTCCGAGATTGAGCTTAACCAATTCCTTGATGGCCTCCGTACTACCAAGTTCAATGACGGTATTGAGGGTAATGTGATCCTGTCGAAAATAGTCATCGATCAGCCGCCATGTTAGGCTCTGTTTCCCATAGACAATCACCTGCTGCCGGGAGATTTCGTCCCGGGGAACATGGCCACTTCGAGCCCACGCATGTTCGGGTGCGGCGATAAACACTAATTCATCCTGAAAGAGGGGATCGAATTCGAAGCGCTCCTCGGACTTCGTTTCCAACGTCACGGCGAGCTCCGCCCGGCCGTCATCCAACATCTCCATAATCGCGAGTGAATCGCAGGGCTCGATCGTGATTCCGCATTTGGGATACCCGATCTGCAGCGACCGCAGCACCGTCGGAAGCAGCGTGACACAGAGGGCGGCAGGGGCGGCGAGCTTCAATCGCGAATACCCCCATTTACCCAACTGCTCCAGACCGGAGCGGGCGACGGTCATCTCGTCGAGAATCCGTTCCGCATGTTGCAGAAGTTGTTCCCCAGCCTGGGTGAGTGTCACTTTTTTGCCCAATCTGTCCAAAAGACGGCATCCCACATCGCCTTCCAACGCCTTCATGGCATGGCTGATGGCGGATTGGGTCAGGAAAAGGTCGCGGGCCGTCTGGGTGAAACTGCCGTTATTCGCGAGGGCAACGAACGCCTGCAACTGGCGGCTATCAAGGGGATTCTTCATGAATGAATGAGATTGATGCAACGCATCAACTCATTGCAAAGCAGCCAGCAGGCCAACGGCGCGAAGAAAGCTCGAAGGGGGAGAGTGACGGTCTCGTTTTGGCTGACTGCCTTTGAGAATGTCCCGCTCGACTCCCGTACGTGATTCGAGCTGCATCAAGTCTGCCTGGGAGCGCTGGCATCCTGCCCAATGCCACTCAGATTTGGTCAAAGAAGTTGGGCATTAGCGGCCGCTCGTGAGCCGGTAAACGTCGGAAATTTCTGAGGGTGGTGGCGAATTTTTCGAATTTGGCCAGGTCGCGGTTTCTTGCGCT
>CAMAUY010000098.1 GCA_945861565.1 Akkermansia muciniphila | reverse complement strand
CATTGTCGACGATGCACACCGGAAGGCCGCGAAACGTGCCAAGGGCTGAACTCAGCACGGAAAAAGCCGGTTCGAGGATTGCAGCCCGTCAGCCAGGATACTGGCGGCGGGTGTTAGGCGAATACTGATCCGTGGAAATCCAGGCTAGCATGTTTCCAGCTACTTTCACCTCACAAATCTTGCTGAAACCTACACCAAAAGGGTCGGTCCTTGCGCAGGCATTGAGACCACGCACCGCGCTCCGTGCGTCCCGGTACCTAGGTCGGTGTACTCTTCGTCGCCATCGACGGACGAGGACGAGGACGAGGACGAAAGCGCCGCAAATGGGTCCTTCAAATCGTCCTCGTCCTCGTTCTTCGTCCTCGAATTGCGAAATGAAGTCGGTTCATCGAGAGAGGGAAGGAAGAGACTACTTCCCGAGTCGTGCGCTCTTTTCGGCCGCGGCGCGGACGGCGTTCATCAAGGCCGCCCGCAGTCCGCCTTTCTCGAGTTCGTGAATGCCTTCAATGGTCGTACCGCCCGGACTGCAAACGGCATCTTTCAGAATGCCCGGATGTTGTCCGGTCTCGAGTACCATCTTGGCGGCACCGAGCAACGTCTGGGCTGCCAATCGGGTCGCGACATCGCGCGGAAGGCCGGCCGCCACACCGCCATCGCTGAGGGCTTCGATGATTTGAAATACGTAAGCAGGGCCGCTGCCGCTCAATCCAGTCACGGCATCGAGCAGTTTTTCCTTCACTTCGAGGGCGAGCCCGACGCTACCGAAGAGGCGCTGAGCGAGTTCGCCATCGGCCGCTGTGGCCGTCGATCCGCGGGCATACGCGGAGGCCGAGGCTCCCACCAGGGCCGGGGTGTTCGGCATCACTCGGATGATTCGCGCCCCGGGCCATGCCGCCGCCTCGAGTCGCGCCAGCGGGACGCCGGCGGCGATCGACAGAACCAGCGGCGCGGCGGAACTCGCTGGGCGGATCTCCCCGAGTAGGTCGGTCACTTGGTCCGGTTTGACCGCCAGCACGAGAACCGACGAAGCCCGGGCAACTTCGACATTGGAAGCGGTGACGGATGCCTTCGTTTCCAAGGCAAATGCTTCGCGTGCGGCAAGCACCACATCGCTCGCCCGGAGCCGATCTGCAGAGACCAGTCCGGCGTGGAGAAAACCCCGGGCGAGAGCCGTGGCCATGCGGCCGGCCCCGAGGAAACCGATTGTCAACGTATCCGACATGAGTGCGTGATGACACCCCGCCTGCGGCGGAATCTCAAATCACAAATTCAATCGGGAGGCCTACCCGAGCCAGGTAGAAAAGGACGCCCTTGCATTACTTCAGCGGTTTTGGCTGAGCGGCCAGCCATTCGTCACGTCCCACCGCACGGGCATGGTGTGTGAACACGTAAACTCCGTGCTTATTGCCCACGAGGACATCCGGCAGTCCGTCCGCATTGAAATCCATTACCTTGAGCTCGGTCCCCGTCCCCGAGTTGTTGTCAATCAAGTGGGGAACGAAATCGACCGATTTGTCGGCATTGCGCACTAAATTCCACCAATAAACCACCGGGGCGGCATTGGGCTCGGGATCACCGGCCGGCCCGTGCGCCCAAAACCGCTTGCCGGTCACAATGTCCTTGAGGCCGTCACCGTCCATGTCGATCAGTTCAATGGCGTGAAGCTGACTGAAATGAACTCCGTACCGGTTCTCCGATGCCTCCTTGTTCATGAAAATGTGCTCGCGGAATTTGATCTCTGAACCTTCGCGATACTGCTCGTACCAGGCGAGTCCGTAACCGTGAGCGGCGACGCTGGTGATGACGTCATTGAGACCGTCTCCATTGATGTCGTAGGCATACATTTGTGCGCCACCCGTGCCAAAGGTCCACGGATGCAGGACCCAGATTGGATCACCCGCCAAAGACTTCGGTTGTTCCCACCAACCATTCTTTTCGAGGCAATCCATGCGGCCATCGCCATTGACGTCACCCACTCCCAGGCCGTGGGTGAATCGGTGGTACTTATTGTTTGGGGAAATGGAATGCCAGGTGAACGGCTTCGTGGGATCCTTCGGGTTGGGCTTGGCGTATCCGTAGACGCCCTTGCTGCTGCAGACGATCTCCTTACGGCCGTCGCCATCGATGTCGATGAAGTGCGGGGATTCGTTGTCCGTTACATCGAGGGCGACGTGTTGCTTCCACCGACCATTGGCCGCCGGATTGTGTCCTGGGTTTTCAAACCACCAGGAATTTTCTCCAGGGAATCCAAGGATCAAAATATCCGCCCAACCGTCGTGGTTGAAGTCATCACTGAACGCGAAGAAATTCTTGGCGTACTCGTTTTCGTTCCCCAGTCGCCCCTTAAACCCGGGAAAGCTCACTTCCACGCCGTCGCTCATCCGCTTGCTCTTCGACATCTGCGTCGCTGGCATGAACTCGTGCCGCACCGTGAAGCCGGGTCCTTCATACCAAAACGGACCCGAGACCACGTCCTGCTTGCCGTCCCGGTTGATGTCCGCGAAGCACGCCCCCTCACTCCAGAATTGATCCGTCAATTCCTGTCGCGTGAAGGTGTGGACGCGCATCGCGGCTTTGGCGGCGGCGCGGGCCGTGCCGGTGCACAAGGGCACCAGAGCAACCAGAGCGGCACACGCGGCGGGGAATGCGATCGTTCGAAGGGGGAATTGCATTCCCCCTTTTCGCCAACTCGGCACGCCGGGTCAAGACTGCTCTCTCGACGTGAATGTCGATTTTGCCGGGAATAGCCGTGGTCTTCGGAACCGGGCATTCATAAAATAGGAGCATGACACGGACGGAAGGGCGCCAACGCCATGTGGAACTCGCGGACGAAATCCGCCGGCATGACCACGCGTATTACGTCCTCGCTCAGCCCAAGATCAGCGATGCCGCCTACGATCGGCTGTACCGCGAGCTGCTGGATCTCGAGCGGATGTTTCCGGAATGGGTGACGCCCGATTCCCCGAGCCAGCGGGTCGGCGGCAAACCGTTGAGCGGATTCAGCTCCGTGCCGCATCGGTTGCCGATGTCGAGCCTGGATAACACCTACTCGGAAGAAGAGGTCCTCACTTTTATTGCGCGTGTTCAACGACTGCTGCCGGACGTTGCTCTGGATTGGGTGGTAGAACCCAAAGTGGACGGACTGGCGATCAATCTGCGGTATGAAAACGGGGTGCTAGCACAAGGGGCGACCCGTGGTGATGGCACGATGGGTGACGACATTACGACAAATCTCCGCACGATCCGGAATCTGCCGTTACGCCTGGCGGGAAGTGCCGGGGGGGTGATCGAGGTGCGGGGCGAGGTCTACCTAACCTTGGACGGATTTCGTAAACTCAATGCCGAGCGTGAGGCCGCCGGCGAGGAGCCGTTTTTCAACCCCCGCAATGCCGCCGCGGGATCCCTCAAGCAGCTGGACCCGCGGATTGCAGCCGCCCGCCCCCTGGCCGTGGTGTTGTACGGGATTGGTGAGGTCGTACCCGGCGTGGGAGCACCGGCGCCACCCTCTAGCCAGGTGGAACTGCTGCAACAGCTGAAATCCCTCGGCTTACCGACCCCCGAGCGGACATGGCACTGCCGTGAGCCCGGCGAAGTCCTTGCGGCCATCCAGGAACTGGACGGTATCCGGCGCAGATTCAACTACGAGACGGATGGTGCCGTCATTAAATTGAACCGCCTGGCCGATCGTGAACGGACGGGTTCTACGGCCAAGGCACCCCGGTGGGCGATGGCTTACAAGTATCCGTCGGAACAGGCGGAGACACGGCTGAACGCGATCACCATCCAGGTGGGACGCACCGGTGCACTGACCCCGGTCGCAGAGCTCGATCCGGTGTTTTTAGCCGGTAGTACCGTCAGCCGTGCCACCCTCCACAATGAGGACGAAATGCGCCGGAAAGACATTCGCCTCGGCGATACCGTGGTCGTCGAAAAGGCCGGCGAAGTGATTCCGGCGGTGGTCCGGGTCGTGACCGACAAGCGGACTGGAAATGAGCGCGTCTTTGAGTTTCCCCGAACGTGCCCGGAATGCGAGTCGAAGGTGAGGCGTGAAGTCACGGCCGAGAACGAGGGTGTGATCGTGCGCTGCAAGAATCCGGACTGTCCCGCACAAGTCCGGGGTCGCATCGGACACTGGTGCGCCCGCGGAGCCATGGACATCGAGGGGGCAGGGGATGTCCTGGTCGGGCAATTGGTCAAGGCGGGCCTGGTTCGGGAGGTGACCGACCTTTACCGGCTTCGTCTCGATGAGCTCAGCAATCTGGAGCGGATGGGAGAAAAGTCTGCGCGCAATCTGCTGGCTGGGATTGCGGCGAGTCGTTCCCGGGACCTGTGGCGGATGGTGTTTGGACTGGGAATTTTCCATGTCGGTGCCGGTGTCGCCAAGGTACTGGGCCGGCACTACGCCGACCTGGATCAATTGGCCGCCGCGTCCGAGTCGGAATTGATTGCCATCGACGACGTAGGCGGGGTGATTGCGCGGAGCGTGGCCGGATGGTTTACCGACCCTGACAACGGCAGATTGATTGAGAAATTGCGCCGGGCCGGGCTTAATTTCAGGTCGGCCTTGTACAAGCCAGCCGACGCCGCGGGTCCGTTGCATGGCAAGACCGGAGTCTTGACCGGGACGTTGCCATCGATGACGCGCGAAGAGGCGACGGCTCGGATCGAATCGCTGGGCGGGCGCGTCAGCGCGAGCGTCAGCAAGAAAACGGATTTCGTGTTAGCCGGGGCCGATGCGGGTTCGAAGTTGACCAAAGCCCGGGAGTTGGGAGTACGGATCCTGGATGAAGCGGAGTTCCGACGCATGTACGGTGGCTGAGCGCGGGAGGCCTCCGGACCTCGAAGAACATGAGCGTCAATCGGCTCAGCTATTCGTGTGATTGGTGTGATTCGTGGGCAAAAGAAAATGCGGGTGTGCCCACGAATGACACGAATAACACGAATGAAAACCTGGCGCTCGTGTTGAACGTGGAGAGTGGCTCGGCCGAACGCTGCCGCTCAGTGACGCACCGCTGGGGGCATCCAGCATGCAAGTGATCACTGACCCGTCCCTTTATCCGATTCCCTTTCTAGCCGATCCCCGGCTCGGCTATCACGCGGCGGCGGTCGCCACGGAATTCATGGTGTGGAGTTGGCGGATCTTGCGCACGGCGGTCGCCAGGTCGGGAACAATGAAGTCGCGGTGATCATTGCCCACCCAGGGCGAATCGATCATCACGGAGGTGCAACCCGCCACTTGGGCTGCTTTGGCATCCTCCCAGTGGTTGCTTACGACAAATGAATGGTCCAGATCCAAGCTCCATTTGAACGCAGCCTCGATCAACAGCCCCGGCTGGGGTTTGCAGCACGGATGCGACGGGTCGTCGTACGGACAAACAAGAATGTCGTCAATCGGCAGCTTCTGAAGCAGGGCTCGGTGCATCAAATCCAGCTCGCTCCGGTGGATTTCGCCGCGTGCAATCCCCGGCTGATTCGTGGCCACAATGACGACAAAGCCCGTGCTTTTCAACGCCTGCAGGAGGGGGCGGGCACCGGGATTGATCGTGAATTGTTCAAACCGTACCGGGCTGATCTGGCGCCCGCCGCGCCGCTCACAATGATTGAGCACACCGTCCCGCTCGAAGAAGACCGCATGTTTCATGCCGATGGCAAGAGCAGGCCCCTTGCCAATCTCGGAAAAGTTGCGTGGAAACAGTCGGCTGGGCGCATCCCGATGTTGATGGGTCAGGACTCCGGCCTGACGGTTCGAGGCAGCTCTGCAGCCAGGTTCCTTTGGCACGGCCGGACGGAACACAGCTCATGCCTGCACGGCGGCGACGACAACGCCGCGCTGCTTAATTCGGCAGCCGCTCATTCGGCGAGCGAGCGGGACGCCGCGACCTTTTGCTCCATTTCAGTGACGATCGGGCGAACCCGCCCCGCCGCGTTACGCTCGGTTTCACCTTTGAAGGTGGTCAGTGCGAATTTTGCCACCCCGATCACTTCTCCATTGCGATCGTGGAGAGGCATCGTGACCAGCGCCCGGTCTTTCTCCTTACCATAGTACGCTTGATTGTCGCGGAAAACGGATCGTTCGGTCAGCGTGGCTGCTTGGCTGAGTTCCGACGCATTATTACTGGCGAGGACTCGCAGTTCGGGATTGGCGGGCGTCGTGCCAAAAATGCGAAGCCCCAGCAGTCGTGGGTAATTTTTCATCGCGTCCGCGACCAAGGACTCGGCGAGGGAAACCAAGGGCTTATAAGTGATTCGTACGTCGCTGAAGTAGGCAACAGAATCTGATTTGGTAAAGAATCCGAATTTGCCCGCGATGAAACTGCCGTCACTCAGCATCGGCATGGCCTTGTTTCCATCGAGCAGGATTTGGATGCGATTGGCTTCGCATTCCACGGTCAATTCGTGCCAGACACCCCGTTCAATCTTGATGTCCGGTCCCACAGGCTGACCGCGCAGGCCCTGCACAAATTTGTAGAAGCGGATGTTCTTGTTCAACGCACTCAGCCGTACCACGTAAAAATTTCGCTCATCTTGGATGCGGAACGCCAGACCGGCAATCTGCTCGCGCGCGCCGCTGACCAGCTTGAATTTTGTGGTCAATTTGAAATCGCCGTAACTTTCGCCGTCAAACATCAGGATCGGAAACCGCTCATCCGTGGTGTCGGTGGAAAGTTGAGCCACGACCGCTTGCCGTGTCACCTTGGGGGCATTCGCTGAGAGCGGGGCCAGCAGGGGAGTCACCTCGTCCTGAACGATCTTCCATTCACCCGGGACACCGCCCCCCACCACAAATGGACGCCACTCCGCCGGAGTTTCATCCGGCTTGAATTTGCCGAAATCGAAATTCCGCTCGGCGGCGGCGGCGTGGCTTATGGCGATCATGACCGCGACGAGGCGCAGGAAACAATGCATACCGGCCGACGGTAGCAAAATCCGCCCCGCGAACAAGCGGAGGTATGCTCCGGAGTTGATGGGCCATTTCAGGCAGGCCCCGCCGCTTTCTAGACCGTTTGCAATCGCACCCGGAGTCCGAACCGCTCGCGGACATCCTGAAAACTCAGGACTCCGTCCTGATTCCGAACTCCCTCGTAGGGATCATTCTTTGTCAGCACATTGCCGTCGAGATCCAGATGGTCGGAAAGTGCCGCAAGATGGGCCCCCGCCGTGATGAGGACCGACGATTCGATCATGCAGCCGATCATCGTTTTCAGGCCGGCCGCCCGAGCGGCAGTCAGTGCGGCATGAGCGCCGGTCAGACCGCCGGTTTTGACCAATTTCACGTTCACGCCGTGAAAACCCGCCACACACCGTGCAACATCGCGGGCGCTGTGATAGGATTCGTCCGCGAACAACGGCAACGGAGAACGAGCTCGCAGCCATTCGAGGTCCGCTAACGACGCGTCCGCCGGCATGGGTTGTTCAACAAATTCAATCCCCGGGTCGCCCGCCAGCCACGCAATGTTCTCGAGAGCGATCTCGCGGGTTTTCCACGCCGCGTTGGCATCCACCCGCAGAGTCTTCCCTGGGGCCGCGCGGCGGACGGCGGAGAGGTTCTCGCGATCGTGCGGTCCGCCGACCTTCAATTTCAGGACTGGATATTGTGCGGCTTCGTTGACCTTCCGTTCGATATGATCGGGCAGATCCAATCCGATGCTAAAGGAAGTCCGGTGCCGACCCGCTTCGAACTTCAATCCAAGATACTCGCACGCGGGGAGTCCCGCCGCCCGGGCGGCGCCATCGATGAGGGCGATGTTGATCGCACACTTCGAGGGATAATTGTCGGGAGCGATCGAGTCGAGGTAGGCCATGCTCGCCGGGACGTCGTCGAAGGACAAACGGCGGGCGTCCACTCGCGCCAGAAAGGCGGCCATCGTTTCGGCTGATTCATGATACTGGCTGGACGGCGAGCCTTCGCCCAGTCCGTGGCAACCGCGGGAATCCGTCAACTCGACGAAAATGACCGGGCAAATCGATCTGCCCGGTTTCGGACCATCCGCCGCGATGGCCCAGGAATGACGAAGTTGAAGATCAAACCGTCGGAACGTCAGATCCATCCGCGTACGGTGCCCTGCTTCCGAGGAGAAGTCGAAGCCGTTTCGATGCCGTTCCGTTCCACCGCTTGAGTTGACGGGCGTCCCACGGCAGCCTGACGAAGTGACGGCAACAGAAACGGTGAAATATTTGCTGGGGTTGCGCCAATTCGGTATGAGACCTGGCCTGGATACCGTGAGATGGCTGGCCCAATGCGCGGGTTCGCCTCAGAACCGACTCCGCTTCGTGCATGTGGCGGGCACCAACGGAAAAGGTTCCACCTGCGCGATGCTGGAGAGCATTTATCGAGCGGCGGGGTTGAAGGTCGGCCTCTATACGTCACCCCATTTGGTGCGATTTTCCGAGCGGATCCAAGTCAACCGGGTGTGTATTCCGGATTGCGACCTTGCACGCATCGGCAGCGATCTCCGGGCGATCGTCGAGAAATCCCCGCCCACGGCGGATGCCAGCGTGACCTTGTTTGAATTTGCCACGGTGATGGCGTTGATTTGGTTTCTGGAGCAACGATGCGACGTCGTAATCTGGGAGACGGGATTGGGCGGGCGGTACGATGCCACCAACTTCGTGACGCCCCTTGCGGCCGTTATCACCAACATTGGATGGGACCATCAAGCCTGGTTGGGGAACACGCTGACAGCGATCGCCGCGGAAAAAGCGGGGATCATAAAGCCGGCAGTTCCGGTCATCACAGGGGTCGATCAGCCGGAGGCGTTGGACGTCATCCGGGCGCGCGCGATGGAGCTGGGGGCGCCGTTGAGGGTCGTGCGAGCTCCGGCGAACTCCGGCATCCGGCTCGGACTTCCGGGTACGTATCAACGGATGAATGCGGCGGTCGCGATGGCACTGGTGGAGGCATTACAGGCGGTGATTCCTATCGTCGCGAAGGCCGTGCGAGACGGACTCGCGCAGGTGCGTTGGGGCGGGCGATTTCAGAGAATCGACCGACCGGGGCAGACGTTCATTCTGGATGGTGCACATAACCTTCCCGGAGTTGCGGCACTAAAGACTGCCATGCAGATTGAATTTCCAGGGCGAAGGCCGGCCTTGATTCTGGGGATCCTGAGCGACAAGGACTGGGAGGAAATGTGCTCCCAACTCGCGCCCCTGTCGGAGCGAATCCTCTTATGTCGTGTGGACTCCAACCGATCAACGGATCCGGAGGAATTGCGGCGGGCGTGTCAGCGGGCGAATCCGCAGGGACGAGTGGAGGTGTGCCCTTCCGTGAGCGAGGCATTGTGCGGGGTGGTTTCCGAACCGTTGGTGCTGGTGACGGGATCGCTGTATTTCGTGGGCGAAGTCTTGTCGGCGCTTGGGATGGCGACGGGGGGAGATCCCGCAGACCGCGGGTTGAACGAATGGAAGTGAACGAGCGAAGGGTCCGCCGGGAACAAGCTTTCCTGCTTGCCCCAAAAATGATTCCAGCGAGAGGGTTGTCCGAGATGAATGCCGGAGCCGATGCAGGAAATTCTATGGACCCCGGTGCGGGCAGCACCTGGGTCTGGTGGATCCCGCCTGCGGTGGTAGGCGGGTGGTGGTTGCGGGATCTGTCGCACTACTGGAACTCCAACGTGGAATACCGGTTTGGCTGGGTCGTTCTAATGCTGGCGGCGTATCTCGCGTGGGAACGGTGGCCGACGCGCCCGCAGCGGGTGGAGCCGGTATCTCTCGGGCAGGGATTGCTTCCGGCCGTGGCGGCCCTACCCCTGCTGTTGGTCGCGGAGCTTTACAAGAATGCGATTGCCCGCGTGCCGTGGACCAGTCTGGCCGTGAGCATTGCCTGTGCCTTGTTTTTGACCGCGTGGTTGTGGCTGCGGTACGGGCGGGCCACGTGGCGTCATTTCTTGTTTCCGATGCTGTTCTTTTTTGTCGCCGTGCCGATCCCCGACATCGTGATCTCACCCATCGTTCAGGGACTACGCGGCCTGGTGACCGTGTTCAATATCGAAGCGTTGAAGCTACTCGGAATTCCGGCGCAACAGCAGGGAAACCTCATCCGGCTGCCGGGGTGCGTGGTCGGAGTCGATGAGGGGTGCAGCGGCATTCGAAGTCTGCAGTCGAGCGTGATGGCAGCGCTCTTCATCGGCGATCTCACCTTGCGCCGACCCGGGTGGAAGGTGGTATTTTTGCTCGCGGGAGTGGGATTGGCGGTGGTCGGTAATTTTTTCCGATCCCTCTACCTTTCGATCACCGCCCATGATCACGGCGTGGAAGCGCTCAAACAGGTTCACGATTCGGCAGGCTGGAGCGTGCTCCTTTTCACGGCGGCAGGCGTGGCCGGTCTTGCCTGGTGGGCGACCCGGCTGGAGCAACACTTTCTGCAACAAACCCGACGGCCTACGGTGGGTCGGTCCTAAAACCTGATGGCCCCCGTCTGGCATGTCATCCACACTCGGCCCCGATGTGAAAAGAAACTGGCAGCGTACTGCGCGAGCGAGCGGATCGACTCTTCATTGCCACTTTACCGAAGTGTGAAGCGCTACCGGGGGAAGCAAGTGGTGTTCCTAAAACCCCTGTTTCCCAATTACGTCTTCGTGCAACTTTCGGGTTTCACGCAGCACGTCGCGCTCCAGCAGAACTCGCATGTCGCCCGCATTCTCCCGGTGCCGGATCAGTCGGAATTCGAGCGTCAACTCAACGATATTTTGAGAGCGTTGGAATCCGACGTGAAAGTCCGCCTAGCCCCGCTGATCGGGGTGGGCATGCGTGTAAAGATTCGATCCGGTCCTCTTCGCGGGATGGACGGCTGGGTGGAACATCGCAGCGGCATGGTGGATGTACTCTTGCGTCTCGATTTCATCGGGCAGGCGGCCGTGGTGCAAGTTGCCGCGGACGCATTGGAACCGATCTAATGTCGGAATCACGAGACGCCATGATCAGCTCATGACAGTTCCGGATTCAACTATTTCTCAGGACGGATGGCTTCACGATTCGACCAGCGTCGTCAGCGGCTTCATGCCTGTAATGTCGGTGTCGGTCAGGCTTTCGTTGCGTCCTTGATGCGGATAGGTAAGCCGGGTGTGGTCCAATCCGAATTGCCGTAACAGCGTCGCGTGGAGTTCACCCACCGCCACCGGGTTGGCAGCAACTTTGTACCCAAATTCATCGGTCGCGCCATAGGTCAGCCCGGCGCGGAATCCTCCACCTGCCACCAGGGCGGCGAACGCGTGGCGGTTGTGATCCCGCCCATCCTTGCCTTGCGAGACCGGCAACCGCCCAAACTCACCGACCCACAGGACAATGGTGTCTTCCAGCATCCCCCGCCGTTTCAGATCTTGTATCAAGGCGGCCGAAGGCTGATCCACATTTTCCGACACCTTACGGATGCGTTCGTTGTGATGGTCGTGGGTATCCCAAGGGTCCCCCATGAGGCTGTCATTGAAGAGTGCGACGAAACGCACCCCGCGTTCGAGCAATCGTCGCGCCATCAGGCAGCGCCGGCTGTAGGTGCCCGTGGCCGGATTGGACATGCCGTAGAGGCTCTGGGTCTCGGCGGTCTCCTTGGAAACATCGAGTGCATCCGTAACTTCTCCACGGATGTTCCCGGCGAGGGTGTTGTTGGCGATTCGCGCGTCGAGTTCGCTCAAGTGCGAGTACCGCCGCTGATGGTGCCGGTTCAGGTCTTGGAGCAAGGACAATTGATGACGCTGCATGTCCTCGCTCACGCCTGCAGGCAGTGCGAGGTCGAACAAACCAGGGCCCTCGCACCGCAACGGAGTGCCTTGGTAGATCGCCGGCAAAAAGCCCGACGACCAGTTGCGTATGCCGTCCACCTGGTCGTAGGTCGGATCGCACAGGACCACGTAGGGAGGCAGGTTTTCATTATCGGCGCCCAAGGCGAACGAAATCCACGCGCCCATCGTGGGACGACCCACTCGGGGCTTGCCGGTTTGGAAGTGCCGGAGAGCGCCCTCATGGTCGTTTACCAGCGTGTGCAAGGATCGAATCTGGCACACGTCGTCGGCACATTGGGCGAGGTGCGGCAACAACTCGCTGAACTCCATCCCGCACCCGCCATGCTTCGAGAACTTGAAGGGACTCGGAGCGCAGAGGCTGCTGTCTTGCTTGTCAAAGAACGCCTCGACTCCACCCGGCATTGGCTTGCCTGCGTGTTTTTCGAGCAAGGGTTTGGGATCGAACAGATCCAGCTGGCTCGGACCGCCATGCTGGAAAAGCAGGATCATCCGTTGGGCACGCGGTTTGAATTGGATCCTTCGAAAGGGCAGATCACCCCCCAGCCGGGTGTGAACCGCCGGCACCGGCTGGCCGTTGCAGATCCACTTTGCCATCGCGAGCCAACCCGTCGCCAGAGTTCCGCGGCGGAGCAGTTCTCGCCTCGTAACCAGCGCCGGATGGGCAGGCGAATCGGCGGCAGGGCTGTAATTCATGGCTGTGATCTCATTGCTTTTGGATGAACTCATTGGTTGCCAGCAGCATCCGGCAGAAATCGGCGAGCGCCGACCGGTCGGCCTCCTGGGGATTGGCTGAAGCCCGCAAGGCTGATTGCTTGCGTATAAATTCGCCGCAGCGCGCCAGTTCGGATGCGTCCGGCTCCCGGACCAGCGCAACGCGAAACGCCTGTCGAATGCGGTCCTCCGGCATCGGCCCCGCTTCCTGCTCCAGGCGAGCGGCAAATTCCTGCCCCATTCGAACCGCAAACTCTCCGTTGATCAGGGTCAGTGACTGCGCCACCACGGTGGCGGTCGATCGCGCGGTACAATTCGGTTCGGGCACCGCCTGGTCGAACACCTGCAGGAAGGTCAGGGGTTGCGAACGGCGGTGTCGGATATAGATGCTACGTCGATCCATCTCATGCGGATCGGGCCCCCGGGGCGCAGGCAGGACTATTTGGCGGTTGCCACTGTCGACAAAATCGACGGATGGCCCGCTGAGTTTCAGGTTGAGCGTGCCGGCCGCAGCCAGCATCCCATCGCGGATCAACTCGGCCTCGAGTCGATGAGCCGGAAACCGACTGTAGTGAAGGTTCTCAGGATCCCGCTCGATCGCTTGGTCGTCGGCTTCGCTGGTTTGCCGATAGGTCCGAGACAAGACGATTTCCCGGTGAATCGGCTTCAAACGCCAACGCTCCTCCACCAACCGCGACGCGAGCCATTCGAGCAGCTCCGGATGGGTCGGCCGCACACCGCTGGCACCAAAGTTCTCGGGTGTCGGCACGAGACCCTGGCCAAAGTGCCCGCGCCAAAGCCGATCGGCTTGCACCCGCGCCAACAGGGCTGCCGCGCGCGATCCGGGTCGGGTGGCCCACCGGGCGAACGCGAGTCGACGGCCCGTGGTCATGGCGCCCGAGGCCGGGGGCTCGATCTGCATGCGATTGTCACTCTCCACCAGCACCGCCAAAGGGCCGGGATCGACGGGTGGGCCGTGCTGGAAATAATCCCCCCGTTTGAGCAGCGGTACCACCGGCGGTTGATCGGAAAGGTCCGTGGCCCACGCGATTCGCTCGGGTTCGACCGCGCGCTGCCTCTCGGCCGCGGCAAGTGCGTTAGTCAATTGCAACTGTCGCCGGGCCAGATTTCCTTCGAACATCCCGCGTCCGCCACTCGCCGCAGCCTCGCCTTTCCCCGCTGACGAACTTTCAACGATCACGTTGTCGACCGTAAAACTTCCCGAACAGCAAACCCCGAACCCGAATCCGCCGGCGGGCAAGTGCTCTGCCTTGAGCCGCTGCGTCGGTGGTTCCGGTCGACCATCGACACGGTGTTCGAGCAGAATCTGGTCGCCGCCCAGGCGGGTGATTCGCACCCCGAAATTATGCCCTGCTGAGTAACCCGACTTGCCGAGAATGCCGATTTGCTTTGTCTCTTTGCCGGGTTGAGCGACATGCACTGTCGCGCCACCGGCGGGATTGCCATCGATCAGGAGGCTACCCCCGGGACTCTTGCTGGATAACTTCTCACCGCTCGGGTCTTCATTGTCGTCGTGCCGGGCAATCCGGTAACTAATTCGCGTGGCAGGATTTCCGTCCAAACCCCGCACATCGACGAGGTCGAAGGTTGTCTGGATCCAATCGCCCGCCTGTTTTGGGGTCCACTCGAAAACCCGTTTCGTGACCAACCCACCCGCGTCGCTCCCGGGCGGAGAAGTCGTCCGCAACGAAAGCCGGCCATCCTGAAGAAGGGCTGGTGCCACCTCCCCGGCCTGGGGGCGAACCGCGGGTTTACCCAACGAGGCGTTGTCGCCGCGGGCCGAGTCTCGCCAGTGTGTCGTGAGCGAATCGCCCGAGAAATCGTCGCGAAACAAGACCGCGCCCGGCGGCCGGTTCTGCAGCAGCCAGTCATCAAACTCGACGCCCAATGCGGCGACTTCCCGATCAACCTTCTCATTGGCCACCCGCCAGGCCGCCGTGGCGGCCGAACCGGCCGCATGAAACCAGCGATCTTTCGGCTGGGTCCAATTCTTGACATTGAAGGCCGGATAGAAGACCGCCTGCAAGGCATAGTAGTCGCGCTGCGGAATAGGGTCAAACTTGTGGTTGTGGCACCGGGCGCAGTCGATGGTAATTCCGAACATGGCCGACATCGTGATCTGCAAAAGCGACTCGAGGACCGCATAACGTTCCATAACGCGCGTGATCTCGTTGCCCTCGGTATTGTCGGTTCCATCGGGAGCATTACGAAGAAAATGAGTTGCGATCAGTGTTTCGAGATCGCCCGCGGAAAGCGGCTTCGACTCGCTCCGACGTGTCAATTCGTCCCCCGCTAGTTGCTCCCGCCAAAACTGATCGTAGGGCTTGTCCGTGTTGAGACTCTGAATGACGAAATCGCGGTAGTGGTAAGCCAGCGGTCGCGGCGAATCGTGGCGGATGTATCCGTTGCTGTCTGCATAGCCGACAACGTCAAGCCACTGTCGTCCCCAGCGCTCACCGTAATGGGGCGAGGCCAACAATCGGTCGACAAGCACTTCGTAGGCGTTCGGGGTTGGGTCGTTCAGGAACTGCACGACCTGCGCCGGCGATGGAGGCAGGCCGATTAGGTCGAGGTAGACGCGGCGGACGATCATGCGCCGATCGGCCTCCGGGGCGAACGCCTGGCCACGCTCTTCCAGTCGTGCGAGCACGAACTGATCGAGCGGCGTTCGGGTTTGATCGGCGTGCCGAACCAGGGGGGGCGCGACGCGGGACAACGGACGAAACGACCAGAAATCGCGTTGGGCCGAGGTCGGTTCGGACGCGACCCCCGGTTCCTCGGCAGTCAAACGCGCCCACTCGGCCGGAGCGATCAATAGCGCCGCAATCAGCGTGCATAGCCATCGTTCCCGGTTTCGGGAATAACGACACCACTGATGAGTGAACGAGATCATGCGTTGTACGGCTCAAAATTCGCACTCTGGGGCCAGTTCGCAATGACATTTCGGCGCAATGCGACGCCCTGGCTGGGTGCCTGAACTCGCGCGAAGACGCGAAGAAACGAAGCGGAATTATCCGCCCGGGTCGTCGAGTGTGCTTTTCGGCGGCATGTGGAAGCAGGACCCGGCTTAATCGAGGTCGTCCGATGCGTCGCCAACAACCTCGGAGCTTTCGCGGCTTCGCGGCTTCGCGAGAGCTATTTTGGACGTCGAGCACTCAGATTCACAGACCCTGGCGAAATGTCGCCGTAGTGCCGCCTTGACGGCGCCAAGTGATCAACCCGAGATTTGGGGAGTGATGCCATCGATCCATTCTGACGGGTCGTTGATTCCCATCGATCTCGTCGTCCATGATTTCAAACCCGACAACGGGCAAGGACGTTACCTGATCGAGTTGGTCCGTCGCCTGTCGGATCGGTGCCGGTTTCGCGTTCTGGCCAACACCTTTCCCGAGGTGGCGGTGCCTGGGGCCGAGATGATTCCGATCCCGGCCAACCGCCGGCGTTATCTTTTTACGATTCCGACTTTTCTGTTCGCCGTGGAACGGGAATTGCGGCGACGGAGTTCAGGGCAGCGGGCACTGGTGCATGCCCAGGGATTTTCGTGTTGGGGAGCGGACATGGCGACGGTGCATATCTGCAATGCGGCACGCTGGCGGACACTGCCGGCAGAGGAGCGCCATGGACGTCGCTTCGCCCGGATGATCTCCCAGGTGGAACGAGCCTTCTACTCGCAGCGCCGGCTGCGGCATCTCATTACCATGTCGCATCGACTCCAGCAGGAAGTGGCGTCTCACTATGGTTGGAAGCGCCCGGTCACCGTCATCCCCCATGGGACGGACGGGGCCCTCTTCCGTCCGCTGGAAAACGACGAGGAGCGAAGGGTGTTGCGCCGGCACCTGGGAGTTCCAGATCATGCTTGGTTGTGGTTATTCATGGGGGAGGCAATCAAGGGACTGGATGTTACGTTGGCGGCGCTGCCAGAATTTCCCGAGGCTCGGTTGGTGGTAATTTCACGGTCTGATTCCGAACGTTACCGACGACGCGCCGAAGAGCTGGGCGTGGCGGATCGGTTGATTTATAGAGGGTTCGACGCCCAACCCGAACGGGTCCACCGGGTGGCGGACGTGTTCGCCTATCCGACTCAGTACGAGTCGTTCGGCATGGTCGTGGCCGAGGCGATGGCCAGCGGGGTGCCGGTGGTGGTCGGCCGGGAAGCCGGCGTTGCCGAGTTGATCGAAGATGGAATCAACGGCCTCTTGGTGTCACCAGACGACGTGGGTGCAATGGTCTCGCGGATGCGAATTCTGGCATCCGATCGGGCACGGGGTCGAGAAATGGGGAGAGCCGCCCGGAAGACGATTCTGCGCCATTCCTGGGATGCGTGCGCGGAAGCGACGTATGCGGTATATCACCAAGTTTGGGACGAAATTGAGCGCGCCCGGTCCGCGGCCGCTTCCAAGACAACTCCATGATTTTTTGCGAACGGGTGTCTTGCACCCGTCGCCAGCGTTCAGGCGAAAATTAGATTGATTTTCCCGCAACGGAAGCGCAGCAAAGAAAGCGTCTGATTTGCCATGCCAAACTCCCCAAAAGGCTCCGAAAAACCACCCGCTGTCGAGGCGGCAAAAGATCGTTCACCGACTCCCTTTGCAATCGGTGGATATGTCATCCGCTCGATTCTCGTGCCAACGGACCTCAGGGAGGCGTCGCAGGTCGGCGTTCAATTTGGCAAGGCGCTCGCCAAGCAGACCGGAGCGCGGCTCTACTTGCTCAACGTCGTCGAGAAGATCCACGACTGGAAAAATTTTGGCTATGGCCCGGTTGATTGGGCGAAGGAGGATGTCGCCGGCATCGAGGCGAACCAAAAGAAACTCGAAGCGCTTAAATGCACGCTCGGAGATGAATGCGTCGTCTGCCATGCGGAGGTCAAATCTGGCGATCCCGCCAAGGAAATTGCGCGCGCCGCGGAAACATTGGGCGCTGATCTCATCATCCTGACCACGCGAAATCTCGCTGACGTTCCGATGCGGGGTGAGCCAAAACAAAGTTTCGCAGAATCGGTCCTCCGCCGAGCAAGAAGGCCGGTCCTGCTTCTTCCCATTGTTGACTGGAATGAGCTCCCGAGCTCCTTGGAGCCTGTTTGAAAGTTCAGGGAGCCCCGCGGCCGCCCGGATCAGCGACTTTCACTCCGTCAGCCAGCGCAGCCACAGGGGACCTTGCCAGACCGTTGGGCGCCATCCCCAACCGGCGCGGGTGACGGTTTTCACTCGTTTCCAATGACAGCGCCCAAGGCGCAAACAGTACCTCCATGGACGACGAACCGCAGCGAAGCACCCCGCGCCTCGCAGGACGAAACCGATTCAGGTCAACACGAGCGAAGACCCGACCCATAGGACCCACCCAATGACGTGTTCCTTAGGCCATTCAAAACGGCAGAAGACAGACGCACGGAGGTCTGGGTCACTTTCCCGCGGCTTGCCCTGCCGACCAACCGCGCACAAAGCCCACGCACTGGGCGATGTCTGGAACGGAATTATCCCAGTTGTATTCGTACTCAATCGCCAGGTTTCCTTCGAATCGCTGGCGCTTCAGTTCCGAGAGCACACCGCCCATGTCTCCGGTTCCCATGCCGAAGATGCAATCATGCTGACCGGGCCCAAGCGCCAGTCGATCTTTGACATGCAGACTTATCAAACGTCCCGACAAGATCCGCAGCCCGTCGATCGGTTTGATGCCAGAGGTCTGCCAATGGCCGATATCGGCGCAGGCTCCGATTCGAACGTCACGGTCCTTCACTAGGTCGCGAATGTAGTTCGGATCCCACACGCGGTATTCAGGATTATTCGGCTTGCGCGCGTGCTGATGAAATCCACAGCGGATGTCAAATTCCCGAACCATCTTTTCAATTGTATCGAGCGAATCCGTCGATTCCGTCGTCACGGCATAAAGCCCCATCTTTCGGGCAAATTCAAAAATCACCCGCGCCTTTGCCTCATCGGCTGGAATGACCACGACACCGTAGTTCACGGCTCGAATCCCGTGTTTCGTCAACTTCTCCTTCACCCGCGCGATCATTGCATCGCTGGCGTTGTGATCCCATTTCATGGGTTACTCGCGCGAAATTTTTTGCCCGACGGCGAATTCAATGACCTTGGATCCGGTCATCTCCGTTTTCTCAATCGCTTCGAACAACGAAAACCGGTTGAAACTGTAAGCCTGGCACCCGATGGCAAAGCCGCCGACGCGAGCGTCCTCCGGAATCGGTTCCGCGGAAGCATTGAACCCAAGGAAGGCACTCGCGAGGATGCCAAAGATGCGGGAAATATTCATGGTGCGGACATGCCATCGGACCCGGAGGCATTCGTCAAAGCAAACTTCGTCACTCCTCCAGAAGGACTCCACCAATGACCTGTCCCTTACCTTTTCGACAGGGACGGCATCGGGCCGTGTTGAGATTTCACCGTTTGAATAGCCAGTGCTTCTCGTTGCCACCCGGCGAAGCGACATCCACCTGCTCCAACCGGCCCAACTTGCCGCCCATCGCAGACCCGTCCGTAAAGAGCGTGGTGGTATAATAACGTGGATCGGGCTTGGTGCCCAGGATGATGGCCTGCGTGTAGTAGCCCGAGCCGGCTTCGCTCGCGACGGTGGCGGTCGAGCGGAAACCCTGGTTGAAGTGGTTGATCCGCGTGATGTCCTCACCGGTGTTGCCGTAAAAGATATCCCCCATCAAGGCGGTGTGCGGATTGCCCGTTGTGTCGAGCCAGCTATCCGAGGTTCGAAGGAGGTACTGGCCCTCTTTCCCGTATGCCTTGCCATAAAAGCCAACGTACCCGCTGAAGACGAAGCCCTTGACGACGGGTATCGGAACGACGTTCGGATCGAATTTGGGCGGCAGGGACGGGCAGAACCAGGCGCGCCACCCGCCTGCGTAGCTATTCAAGCCGACGCGCATATCGTAAGCAGGTCCTCCGTAGCCCCCCCGAGTGTCCGCCAGCATTTGGGTTACGGGATGGCCTTTGAAGCCTCCAAAAGTGCCGGCTTCGTAGCATGGCACCGGATACCGATTAAAATCTCCGGCGTAGATCGTGAGAGTCAGGCCACACTGATGCAGGTTCGATAAGCACACGCCACGCCGGGCCGTCTCCTTCGCTCGCGACAATGCCGGCAACAACATGCCGGCGAGAATCGCAATGATCGCGATGACGACGAGCAATTCGATGAGCGTAAACGCGGCCCGGACCGGCCGCGGCCTTGGCCGTTTTACTCCAACTCCATTGACACGGCTGGGGTATGTCTCGGCTGAGGTGAAGCGTGGTTTCATAGGTTCAGGCCAATGGTCGTGCGCTACCCGTTTGATGACGGGGGTGGGGTTGGTTGATAACTGTTCCGCGGCAGGAAACCTCGACGGGCGGCAGAGTGCCACTCACCGGCGAGCAACCAAGCGGGGGAGTTCATCGTTAACAGGGTTACACACGACTGCCCAAGCGGACAGCTTAAAGTGCACCCTCCCCCTCGCGACGGATCCTTGGGCAGTGTATGGTTGACACCATACATTACGCAGGTAGGGTTTAACGACAGAAAATCTGCCACCATGAATTCATCTACTTTACGTCCAGATTTCGCCCCTCGTGCGTCTCGCGGCTTCACCCTGATCGAGTTGCTCGTCGTCATCGCCATCATTGCGATTCTCGCCGGCATGTTGCTCCCGGCCTTGTCGAAGGCAAAATCCAAGGCGACGGGTGCCGCCTGTGCCAACAACCAGAAACAACTGGCCCTGGCCTGGACAATGTATTCCGGGGATGCCAACGACGTTCTCGCGCCGACGGACAAGTGGAAAAACAAGGCGGGCGTGGCGGTGCCGTTGGCCGGTGGCGGGTATTGGGCGGGCCCCACCCCAGACATTGCGACGGGGATTACGTTGACCGAGGCGCTGACGCGCGTTCAACGGGGACTGACGAACGGCCCCCTGTGGGATTACTGCACTGCGTTTGGCGCCTACCATTGCCCAGGCGATCTCCGCAGCAAGCGCAAGCCGGGCGCCGGGTGGGCGTATGATAGCTATTCCGGCTCTTCCGGATAATTTGTGGGTGAAAATGACGCTTTCCAGCAGCAGGCAGGCGAGTCCGTTACGCGTGGCGACCGGCAGCGACGCGAGCTGTAGGCTCAAAGCTCGTCGCCGCCGCTCGCCTGCCTGCTGCTGGAAAGCTCGGC
>CAMAUY010000097.1 GCA_945861565.1 Akkermansia muciniphila | reverse complement strand
GGTAAGTCGTGGCGCCGAAGGGCCAACGGATGCGTTCGTGAGAGCTTTCATCCCACTCGAAGGTGGGGCTTTAGACGCCCTGAGTCTAGGAATATCTTTAACTCACGCCGCCGCAGTCACATTCCCAATCCCAACGAAACGCCGTGAGGGCAAACGCGGCGGCGGATCAATTCATTTCCTAACCGAGCCCATTTCTGTTTTATTGACGCCATTATGCATCTCCCCGTCGCTCTTCGCTCCATCGCCTGGCTCCTGACGCTCGTGGCTGTAAACGCGGCAGAGACCTATGTCCTTGGCCCAGACTCGCAACTTCAGCCGGGTGTTCCCCAAGGACGGGTCGAAAAATTTGAGTTCACCAATTCCTCCATCTTCCCCGGAACCCGCCGGGACGCCTGGATCTACATTCCCGCGCAATACGACTCTGCCAAGCCTGCTGCGCTGATGGTCTTCCAGGACGGGGCCACCTACGTCTCCAAGACGGGAGATCAACGTGTTCCCATAGTTTTTGACAATTTGATTCACCGCGGACAAATGCCCGTCACCGTGGGCGTCTTCATTAGCCCCGGCGATCGAACGGGAGAATCCCGAACCAATCAATGGAAGGCGAGCAACCGCAGTCTGGAATACGATTCCCTCGGGGATGCGTACGCACGCTTTCTACTGGACGAATTCTTGCCCTACATAACCCAAACCTATCATCTGAATCTCTCGAGCCATCCCAAGGATCGGGCTCTCGCCGGCATCAGCAGCGGCGCAATCTGCGCCTGGACCGTGGCCTGGGAACGGCCGAACTCCTTCGGACGGGTACTGTCGCAAATCGGCAGCTTCGTGAATTGCCGTGGCGGCCATATTTATCCCGCATTGATCCGAAAGACAGAGCGCAAGCCCATTCGCGTCTTTCTGCAGGAGGGCTCCAATGATCTTAATAACCTCCACGGCAACTGGCCGCTCGCGAATCAGGAAATGGTCAGCGCTCTGGCATTCGCCGGGTATGAGCACCAATTTGTCCTCGGCGACGGCGGCCATAGCGGCAAACATGGTGGCGCCATTCTTCCGGAATCCCTGCGTTGGTTATGGCAACCCGACGCTTCGGCACCCAATCCGAGCACCAACAATTGGCCGGGCGACGAGGCCCTCAACAAGGTACTGCCCAACGGCGGCCTGCCCGGCGACTGGCAGTTGGTTGGCGAAGGCTACAAATTTACCGATGCCGCCTGCGGCAGCCCCGATGGGATCTTCTATTTCTCCGATCTTCCTGCCAGCAACCTTCACCGCGTGGATCCGGCCGGAAAAGTCAGCCTCTGGCTCGAAGGAGGCCCCAAAGTGAGCGGATTGAAGTGGGGTCCGGACGGTCTCCTGTACGCGGCCACGCAGGGCGGAGGCAAGGAGAACAAAAAGAAGATCATTTCGATCGATCCCACCACGAAGGAAATGACGGACATTGCCGTGGACGTCACCCCGAACGATCTCGTCGTCTCGCGCCTCGGCTGGATCTATTTCACGGATACCGGTCCCGGCCAAGTGGTGCGCGTCCCGACCTCCGCTCGCAGCCTGTCTCAACCTTCGCCCGTCGCCGGAGGCATCAACAAACCCAACGGCATTGCGCTCAGTCCGGATCAACGCCAGCTGTATGTGTCGGAGTATGGTGGCACCTTTGTTTGGAGTTTTCTCGTCGATACGGACGGTGGCCTCCGGGCTGGCGAACGTCTCATGACGCTACGGGTGCCCACGAATCGCCCCGACAGTGGCGGCGACGGCATGACGTCCGATGCTCAGGGACGCACCTATGTCACGTCGCATCTGGGCGTGCAGATGTTTGACTGGTCCGGGCGGATGGGGGGCGTCATTGCGAAGCCAGAGACCAAAGGAGCCGTGAGTTGCGCCTTTGCCGGGCCCGGGGGCGAATGGCTCTACCTGTGTGCGAGCGACAAGGTGTATCGTCGAAAGACCCTCGTGAAGGGCTTCTGAAATTCACGCCTATGCCGCCTTGGGCATGATACCGGTTTTTCGCGCGTACTCGAAGAGGCCACCGGCATCAATCACCGGGCGGACTTCACCGAGCGATTTCGTGGCATAGACCTTGCCCGTTCCGTGGTGACGCACCGTGCAGGCATCAATGTCCAGCGTCGCCACGTCGCCCGTCTTGAAAATATCGCAGAGGCGATCGGCTGTCTCGACCGGGTACACCTCCCCGGTCGCGACACAGTTGCGGAAGAAAATGCGGGCAAACCCCTCGGCAATGACCGCTTCACAATTCGCCGCCCCGAGGGCGATGGGGGCGTGTTCGCGGGAACTGCCACATCCGAAATTACGGCCGGCGATGAGGATCGGGTAGACGGTATCCTGCGCCCCTTCCTGAATAAAGCGGTTGGGGTAAAGGGCATCGGGAAGTCCCCACATGGCGTAGCTTCCGAGTTTCTCGTATTCCTCCGCTATGGTTGGCACAAGGTTCAGAAACTGAGCCGGGATGATCTGATCGGTGTCGATGTTGTCGCGCACCACATAAACGGGACCCGTAAAGATCGATTGCATGGGTGTAAGTTGCGATTCAACCCGCAGAGTGGCAAAGGGATTTTTTCCCAACGAAAAACCGGGCGCGCGATTCTGCCGGCGCACTCCAAATTGGGGACGCGCCCTTATGGAGTACGGTGGCAAGCGAAGCGCGGCACCGCTTTGGGTGAGTATTCACGCCGGGCGGCAGATCGAAAGCGCCGTCGTCGCTGAGAGCTTTGCCGGCGCACTCCAAATTACGGACGCGCCCGTATGGAGTGCGGTGGCAAGCGAAGCGCGACACCGCTTTGGGTCAGTATTCACGCCGGACGGCGGATCAAAAGCGCCGTCGTCGCTGAGAGCTCTGCCAGGCGTCGATGAGCTCAACCTCCCATGTCATTCCGAGAACATCGGGATCATTTCCCCGGAACGATCCACGGCATCCAGTAGGCCTGGATCATCACCAAGACTCCCATGAGCAACGCCAGCGTCACGCTGTGCCAGAAAACGGCGCGCAGCACGGTGCCGGCGTGAGGACTGTCGGCATGGCCGCCGGTGGCAACGCTCGCGACGACGATACTTTGCGCATCGATCATCTTGCCCATCACGCCGCCCGAGCTGTTGGCGGCGGCGGTGAGAACGGGCGGGAGATGAAGTTGGTTCGCGGTGACCGTTTGGAGGTTGCCAAACAGCACATTCGACGATGTATCGCTTCCAGTGAGAGCCACACCCAGCCAGCCGATGATCGGTGAGAAAAACGGAAAGAGGATGCCGCTTGATGCCATCGCGAGTCCCAGGGTGGTGTCCGTCCCGCTGTAACGGGTCACATAACCAAGGGCGAGCATGAGGGCGATGGTCAACTGGGAGACGCGCAGTTTCCAGAAAGTCGCGCCATATAATCTTATCAATTGCGCTGGCGACAGACGAAGGCACAGACCGGCGAGCACCCCGGCGAGGAGCAAGGCCGTGCCCGTCGCGGAGAGCGCGTTGAATTTGAAAATCGCTTTCTCCCGTTCGGCATGGGGAGCCACGGGGGGCACGCGTTCCACCCTTCTGTGCAGCAGCGGCACTTCGATCTCACGCGAGTAAAGGCGGTTCAAGGCGGTCTTGACCTGGGGCAGACCCCAGAAAAACACGAAAACCGTGAGAAACACCCACGGCAGCCACGCCTTCCACACCGAATGGATCGAACCAATACCAACTTCCGTCGTCGAAACCGTGTCCGTCCCGGAGGTCGATTCCGCTAAATCCTTCGGTTTCCAAATCCTCATGAATAACACCAGCGCCGTCATCGAGACCACCGCCCCGAGAATATCCACGAGCCAGGGGCCGTGAAAATTGCTCACCACGAATTGCATGCTGGCAAAGCTTAATCCGGTCACCAGACACGCGGGCCAGACGCCGACCATCCCCCTCCATCCCACCTGGGCAGCGACCAGCCAGAACGGCACGAGGACGGAGAACACCGGGAGCTGTCTGCCAACCATTTGGCTCAGCCGATGCAAGTCGAGCCCCGTGATCTCCGCCAGCGTGATGAGAGGGGTGCCCAACGAACCGTAGGCCACCGGCGCGGTGTTGCCGATGAGCGCAAGCTTCGCGGCCTCCAGCGGTTTGAAGCCAAGTCCGATCATCAAGGCTCCCGTAATCGCCACCGGTGCGCCAAAACCGGCCGCCCCCTCGATGAACGCCCCGAAGCTGAACGCAATCAGCAGTGCCTGAACGCGTCGATCCCGGGAGACACCCGCGACCTGTTGCTGCAAGACGCTGAACTGTCCCGTGTGCACCGAGAGATGATAGATGAACAGTGCATTCAAAATAATCCAGCCGATCGGAAACAGTCCAAACGCAGCGCCATACGCCGCCGCTGCCCCAGTCAGCGTCGCCGGCATGTGATAAACAAAGATCGCAATCATCGCCGCCACGATCAGCCCGGCCAGAGCCGCGATCTGAGCCCGAACATGCCAAAAGGCCAGTAGCCCAAGCAGCGTGATGACCGGCAGTGTCGCCACGAGCGTCGAGAGCGTGGAATTGCCGAGCGGATTATAATTTTGAGTCCAAATCATAGCTTTGAGAAATCAAGGCGACATCCAAGAAATTGGGGCGATGGAGTGATCTTGGCTCCGGATTTCAGGGATCCAATTCTCATGACGCTAACTCTCCTGGTAAGAGTCACGCAGCACTTGCATCGTGTGCTGCACCGGAATCTGCGATCCACACTTCTTCAAATGCAGCCTCAACTGCGTCAGGCAGCCAATATTCCCGGAAGCAAGGACTTCCGCACCCGTCGCTAGCACCGCCCGGGCCTTTTGCTCTCCCAGCGAGGCGGCAACCTCAGGCTGATCCATATTGTAACTACCGGCACTCCCGCAGCAGAGGTGGGCATCGGCGATTTCGACGAGGTCGAGGCCGGCAATGGCCCGCAGCAATGATCTCGGTTCCCGCCGCACATTTTGAGCGTTAGCCAGATGGCAGGCATCGTGATAGGCGATTCTGATCTTCCGTTCGAGGCGTTGCTCGCGCAGTCCGATCTTCGCCAGAAACAAGCTCACATCCACGACACGATGCCGGAATCTTTCGGCCTGCGCTTCGCGGTCGGTGCCACGCAGGATAAGATGATATTCGTGCATCGCCGAACCGCAACCGGCCGCATTTGTCAGGATCGCATCCACATCGTTCGGGAACGCCTCCAGGTTGTTACGCGCAAATTTTTGCGCCGCGCCGAGATCGCCCGTGTGCCAGGCAAGTCCGCCACAGCATCCCTGCTTCGGCGGAAGGATGACTTCAATGCCATTGCGCGTCAGGACGTCGATCGTGGCCGTATTGATGTCGGGATCGAGCACTTGTTGAGCGCAGCCCAGCAACAAAGCCACCCGCGCACGGCGTTCCCCCTTCGCTGGATTCAAAGCAGGCCACGATTCCGTTTTCGGAAGCCGATCGGGAATGAGTTCAAGCATGGGACGCCACTTTTTCGGCATCACGGGTGCCAGGGCATGACCCAACCACCCCAGCCTAGCTGCGAATCGAAACCGGGACGGAAACGGGATCGTCTGCGCCGCGATGAATCGTCGCAGCCGCTCGCCGAGCGTGCGATGGAAGTGTCGCTGCGCCACAGCGCGAAACGGACTGATCAAATCGCGATAGGACACTCCGCTTGGGCAGGCCGGTTCACAGGCCAGGCAGCCGAGGCAACGATCGACGTGCGGCTGCGCCGCTGCAAAGCTCATCGTTCCTTCCAATACCTCCTTCATCAGGACGATGCGTCCACGGGGAGTGTCCATCTCCTGTCCGAGTTCGCGATAGGTGGGACAGGCGGCCAGACAAAATCCGCAATGCACACACGCCGACACCGCCTGCGCCATCGGAGCACCCAGGGGGCCATGTTTTTCAATTGGAATGGAGTGAAACATCAGTCGTCGAGAGATGGAAAACGGTTCTGCGGATCAAGCGCCGCCTTGACTGCAACCTCGATCGCAGACCGCCGGCGTTGGCCAACCCAAAGCGGGGCATCACCCCGCAAAGTCAGCGCAGCAAGAGGGATCGATTCGAGTTCCACGGTACCCGGCAGTGATAGGTAAGCAACGTTGCCACCAGCGCTGATGTGACAGCGGGTTGACCGCAGCGAGCTGATTTGATCTGTAGTAATCGCGGCCTTGAGCAGCACGCCATGGGGATGCGCCCACCGGAACTCCCGCAAACTGGCCCAGCAGTCGTTGGAAATGATTTCACCGGGAAATTGATCAAAGATCTCTCGCGCCATGACGTGCAGAGCCGAGTCCGGTCCGGCGAGACGCATGAGCAGATGATTGCTATCCGGCAAGACATCGAGTGCATCGAGTTCCCAGCGGGAGCGGGCGGCCGCAACCATCGTCCTGACATCGGCCGTAACTTTGAGCGTCAAGGTCGATGCCGGCCGCGGGAAAACTTTGAAAGTAATTTCTCCCAGAACCCCGAACCGACCCAGGCTGCCGGTGAAAAACTTTGGCAGATCGAAACCGGCCGCGTTCTTAACGACCTTGCCACCCATTCGCAGCAGGCGGCCCAAGCCATCGACAAACCGCACTCCGAGGATGAAATCACGCACACCGCCGAATCGGAATCGGCCCGGTCCGCTCAAACCCGAAGCCACCACACCGCCGAGCGTGCTACCGGCATCGACCAGCATCGGATCGAAGGGCAGGTACTGGCCGCTCTGGGCGAGGGTGGCAATGATTTCGCGCACGGATGTTCCCGCGAGAGCGGTGAAGGTGAACTCGCTGGGTTCATACTCGGTGATGCCACGCAGTTGGAGCATGGAAATTTTGACCGCATCGACCTCACAAAGACGCGGCTTTGTCTGGGCACCGACGGCGATCACACGCGGTGCGGAGAGCACCGCATCGCGAAGTTCAGGGAGCGACGCCGGTGTGATCATTCGCGTGAAATGACGCCGGCGCGCTCGAGGGGATGCAGGCCTTGATGCTGCAGGGCGGGCGCCTCCTTGCCCGGAAACATCTTGCCAGGATTGGCGATGCCCAGGGGATCGAAGGCTGCACGGAGGCGCTGCATGCAATCGATCTCGTCGGCGGTGAACATGCAGGCGAGGAAGTCGCGCTTCTCGACTCCGATGCCGTGTTCGCCGGTGATGGAGCCGCCCATTTCGATGCACATCGTCAGGATGCGACCGGCGAGTGATTCGGCACGCTCCAACGCGCCGTGCTCGCGGCCATCGAACAAAATAAGCGGGTGCAGATTGCCATCGCCCGCGTGGAAAACGTTGGCGACACGGAGCCCCGTCTCGCGGGACATCTCGGCAATGCGGCGCAACGCTTCGCCAAGTTTGCGACGCGGCACAACGCCATCTTGGACGATGAAATCAGGCGAGAGACGCCCCACGGCACTGAAAGCGCTCTTCCGGCCTTTCCAGATCGCGAAACGCTCGTCGGCATCGCGCGCCGGTCGCATCTCGATCGGTTGACTCGCGGCAAGGATGCCATCCAACCGTTCGCGTTCGAGGGCAACGATTTCGCGGGGACCCTCCAGCTCGACGATGAGCACCGCCGCACATCCCGGCGGATATTCGGCATGCACCGCGGCTTTCGCGGCCTCCAAGGCGAGCGCATCCATAATCTCGATCGCTCCGGGCAACAATCCGCAGGCGATCACCGAGGATACGGCATCCCCCGCCTGCTCCAACGTCTGATAACCGGCCAGCACCGTGTGAAAACATTCGGCTTTTGGGAGCAGTTGCAGCGTGATTTCGAGTGCGATGCCAAAGAGGCCTTCGTTGCCGGTGAACAGTCCGCACCAGTCGGGTCCGTTGCGCTCGCGGCTCGCTCCGCCCCATTCGACGACTTCGCCGCTGGCAAGGACGGCTTTAATCCCGAGCACGTGATTGGACGTCATGCCATATTTCAAACAGTGCGCTCCGCCGGAGTTAAAGGCCACATTGCCGCCCAGGGTGCAGATGCTCTGGCTCGATGGATCCGGCGCATAGTGGAGGCCATACGGTGCGGCGGCGAGCGACACCTGCGCATTGATCACGCCCGGTTGGACCACCGCGATGCGTCCCTCTGGATTCAGCTTCAAAATGCGGTTCAGCCGGTTCAAGGCAATCACGATGCCTCCTTTGATGGGGAGCGATCCACCGGACAAACTTGTACCGCTGCCCCGGGCAACGAAGGGCAGTTTCAACGCGTGGCAGAGACGAACGAGCGCGATGACCTCGTCCACGGTGTCTGGAATAGCGACCGCGAGTGGCCGGGTACGAAACGCCGTCAGGCCATCACTCTCATAGGCCGCGAGTTCCACCGGTCGGCGAAGCAATCGCTCCGGCGGCAGCAGCGCGGCGAGACGTTCGAGCGCAGCGACGGCCATGCGCGAACCTATTTAAGCACTTCGCGCAATGCCGTGAGTACCAGATCGACGTTTCGCACGGTCGATCCGTGGCCCATGAGGCCAATTCGCCAGGCTTTGCCGGCCATCACACCCAGACCGGCGCCGATTTCAATGCCGTATTCTTCGAGCAACCGTTTGCGCGTGCCGGCGTCGTCCGCGCCGGCCGGAACCGTAATGCAGTTGAGTGTGTGCAGTGAATGGCTCGGGATGTAAGCGAGGCCCATGGCTTCAAGCCCGGCACGCAAACGCTTGTACATCCGCTCGTGACGATCGATGCGATTCACCAGTCCTTCTTCAAGTACGATGGCCAACGCTTCGCGCAGCGCGTAGGTCATGTTGATCGGTGCGGTGTGGTGATACACGCGACCGCCGCCACCCCCGAGGTAGTATTTGCGCAGCAGCGAGACATCCAGATACCACGACTGCGGCTTCGTTTTGCGCGCATCCATGCGGGCCAGCGCGCGTTCGCCAAAACTGACGGGAGCGAGGCCGGGCGGACAGCTCAAGCATTTCTGCGTGCCGCTATAAATGGCATCAATGCCCCAGTCATCGACGCGGAGTTCATGCCCCCCAAGACTGGTGACAGCATCGACAACAAGCATCGCCCCCCGGCCATGGACAAGCTCGGCCAGCCCCGCGAGGGGTTGATGCGCGCCCGTGCTGGTCTCCGCGTGAACAATGCCGACAAGTTTCGTCCGGGTATGCCGATCGAGCGTGGCCGCAATTTGATCGAGCGTGAAGACCTCACCCCACGCAATCTCGATGGGATGCACGATGGCGCCGCAACGCTCCATCACATCCTTCATGCGACCCCCGAAGACACCGTTCACGCACACGATCACTTCATCGCCGGGTTCGATCAGGTTCACCGCAATACACTCCATCCCCGCCATACCGGTTCCGCTGACGGGGAACGTGAGGGCATTCTTCGTCTGAAATACCTGCCGCAGCATCTCGCAGGTCTCATCCATAATGGCGAGATACTGTGGATCAAGGTGGCCAAGTGTGGGGGCTCCGAGCGCACGCAGCACCCGTGCGGGAACCGGACTTGGGCCGGGGCCAAGGAGAATACGTTCAGCGGGAAATTGAGTGTTCATGATGCAGGAATGCTCGGAACATGCCGTCGGTTCCGTGGATCTGTCCACCGTATTACTCCAGGAAGGGACGTCCCCCCCGTCCTGGCAACGACGCCTGCACACCATCCGGTGAGACGACCAATTTGCCGCGGATTAGTTTGTGGCAATCGACGCAACTCATCGTCACGCGCACGTAGGCGAGTGTGGCCGCGTCGAGATCCTTGCTCTTGGCGGCCTTGACCAGCGCATCCACATGCTGTCGGAAGATGGCACTCTGCTGGTTGTAATTGGGGTGCTCAAAGACACGCCAGCCCGGTTCGCTGCTGATCGCGCTAAGCTTGGCGCCCTTGGAGGCGATGAGGTCAAAGTTCTCGGTTGCCAGCCCTTCGATTAAGCGGTGCGAGAGCTCCAGCTTCTCCCGCATGAACTCCTTGGTCGCCCGGTTGCGCTTGGGTTGCAGGAGCGGCGCGGACAACCCCACTGCGGCAGCAAGAAAGACAGTCAGAAGCAATAGTTTCGTTTTCATCGGTTTGCCAGAATGTGGGCTCCAGGGGACGGCCGCCTCACCCGCCTTGTCAAGGGTCGACTGTTTCTTGCGCAAGGACGGAAGGCGTACCGCTGGCGTTTCTGTTCGAGTTGGATTCTCGGCAGGGGATGATCCTCGTGCCCCGGCCGCCTTTTCAGCCCGTCAACATGCTGGCTTCCTGGATGAGCGGATGTTCGAATGCGCTGGCGTAGGCGGCAACGGAACCGGCTGACATCCGGAGCTGCCGCGCGGTCTTCCGCCAGTCCAACACGGCCTTCAAGACTTCGCGGAGGATGGCCTTGGCTTCAGGTCCACGGAGGCCGAAGCGTGGCGCGGCATCCAATGCGACCGCGACACCCGGAGACTCCTGTTCCTCCGTGACGGCAGTCTTTGGGGTTTGGGCACGGTCGATTTCTGGCACGGGATTGATGTCATAGGCGGGCGACAACGACCAGTGCCCCGCCGCTCGCATCAGGAAACCATGGTTGCGCAGGTGATCGTCATAGTTGCTCGCCAGCAGCGAAAAGACGAGCCGTCGCCAAAGTTCATGCAGATCACCGCGCACGTCGTCGCCGAACTGGCGAATGCCGTCGGCCAGCATGGTGTAGGCGCCTGGTTCGCCTTTGGAGAGCCCCAGAAGGCTGTCGGCCGAAAGGAAGGGAATCCGGTTCGCACCGTCCCGATCGAACCGGGTGATCACGGAAACGCCCCGGCCCTTGGAATTTACGAGCCGATGTTCGGCGACTCGGATTCCAGCCTTCGCTGCCAAGGTCAGCGCGAGGATCTCACCGGCGGCGATGTCCCGAGTATCATCGGGCTTGGGAAACTTGGCGATGGCCAGTCGGCCATCGGGAAGCGCCACCACGGACTTCGGTCGGGCACCGCCCAAGGGTGACCCCGCACCCAAAAGGAAGCGAAGGTCTTGGGCGGACTCGGTTTCGCCATGGACGGCATCTGCCGCGTTCATCAGGGCGGCCAACTGCACGACCGGTGGAATTCTTCCGGCGCTGGCTGCTAGAAAGGGGCCGTTGGCGTCGGCTCGGAAACGGAGCGCACCGATGCGCGACGAGTCTTCGAGCGCCAGGACATAGTCCAAATCTCGGTAGGGCTTGGATTCAAGAACATGGAGGCGGACCGCCCGTTCGATGAGGACCCGTCCCCAGCGATCCGGTCCGCAGTCCTGGAGTGCTCCAAAAAGCGCCGTCCCATGATGCGGCCCCTGACGCAACGGCAGGTTCGTGGGATCAATGGCGAAGGCTTTCGGGCGGGCGAGCCATTCGGCCACGTACTCGAACGTAACCGATGAGCCGCGAGTTGCCGAATGGAGCACCCCCACAGGATGGGTCGCTTCCTCCCAATCCAGATGAACTTCGATGCTCATGATTGTTTCCGCCGGATCCGGCGGGGAAGACGCTCCTCGTCGAGTTTAAGAGCCAGGGTGTCCTTGGCCGGTGCGGCGAGACCGGCGAGGCGGTCATGCATCTGGAGAACAAAGGCAGCGATGGCGAGCGTTCCCAGCGAGACGGTCGGATCACCCTTTTCCAAACGCCAAAGCGTGCTCCGTCCGACGAACAGCCGTGCCGCCATGTCTTCCGTGGAGATGCCGCGCCGCCGCCGGGCCAACGCCAGGTCCCGACCCAGCTCCCGCAGGGCCCGCACAGCCGGCAAGGGAAGTGATTGTTTTTCAGACATGCGCCTTAACGTATCCCAAAAACGACGTTAGATGCAATAGTGTTTCAAATACGCTACGCAATCAGTGTATTTAACCTCCCAGCGCCATGGTCAGGCCCACCAGCGCGCTCCCCAATGCAATCAAGGTGAGGACCATAATATCAGGCCAAAGAGCACTCCGGAGATGCGCTCAATCGGTTCGAGCACGCGCTTGGAAGTTTCGATGGGTTCGTCAGGGATGGCCAAGTTTTTTGGGAAGGTTTTCGTTTCCGAGAGAAAAGCGTTGCCGCGTTGGAATTCACCGGCGTCCACCACCACCGCCTCGTCCACCTCCGCCACCGCCACCGCTGCGGCTGGCGGTGCCACGGCTGCTGGAATTACGTGCGCCCGCACCGCTGCTCGTGCCGCCGAAGGCGCTGCTCGACGGGTAAGAGCGACTGCCAGAAGGACTCGCCGTGGGTCGCGAAATGCTTGACGACGGACTTGGCCGGCTCGCGCTAGGAGACGCCGTGGGCCGACTGGCCGACACCGCTCCGGTGGAAGGCCGTGTGCCAGCTGTCCCGGTGGAAGGCCGTGTGCCAGCCGCCCCGGTGGAAGGCCGTGTACCAGCTGTCCCGGTGGAAGCCCCGGCACCTCCGGATCCCCAACCTCGCGCCTCGGTGCCACGGGCCGAAGCCGCAGTGGAAGGCGCACCGCTCTTGCTCAGACGGTTCTGGTCTGGCTGCCACTTCTGCGAATTATTGGCCCGGTTTCCAGAGTTAATATTCCCGGTGTTGATATTCACATCCCCGTTGATGTTGACGCCCCCGTATCCGTATCCGTGTCCGTGATAGACGCCGCCCCCGTACCAATTGCAATTATTGGCAATGATTGCACCGACGGCGACGCCCGCGGCAAAGGTGACGAACGGTGCGACTGGGTTATAGACGTAGGCCGGCGGCGGGTAATAGACGGTGTACGGATTGTACGTCGGCACGTAAACGATCTGGGGATTGGACGGTTGAATCTAAACGATGGTATTCGTCACGACCACCACTTGTTGCTCGATCGTTTTCTCGCTGATCACATTGGTAACCACGACAATCTGCTGCGGAGTCGTCTGGAGCGTGCCCACCTTTTGGGCTTTGTTGCGCAAGGCTTGAATGGCATCCATCAGGTCCTTGTCCTGCGCCAGGAACGCCTCGCCGAGCTCGATCGTCCACGAGAGGTCGTCATTCAGCTTTTTAATCGCTCCGGGAACGCGCGCCACGACGCCAGGCTGGCAAGCCGGACATCCTGGAAGCTGTTGGTAATGTTACGTAGGTTGAGGTTACTCATGTTTAATTGAAGTTATGGCAGATTTCAAATATGGATCTGATAGATGCCGGGTGAGGGCACCCGGCCTACAAGAGGTTGTTTTGGGCCAACGGCCCGCGATTCCTCAGCCCAGGCCAACCGCCTGGGTAACGGGGAATAACCAATGATGGCACCTCAACGAGGGGCGATGAAGGGGATATCCGGCCAATCACATCGCGACCCTACAGGCCGTTGACCGTGGCCGCACCGATACCCAGGCCGATGGCCTGGCCTAAGGGATGACGGCCCTTTGGGCCCTGGAGATTGGCCATTTTTCGCAATGAAATCCGGTTGAGATTCGCAGTAGCTTGGCCATTTTCTGGCGCATGCGTCGTGGAAGAACAATCGGCATTTAGCAAAGCCGCGGAGCGGCGTCAAACCCTAGCCCACGGCGTAAGCCCTGGGAGGGCATTGGCGCAAAACGCAAGCCCCGCCAGGGGCGACAGAGCCTGAGGACAATGCGCCATACTGTGGCGATATTCTCTTTCGCCCCTCCTGGGCTCGCGCACCGCGTGCCTGTAATCCCACGGCTGACGCCATGGGCTAAGTTCTTGCGGCGCTCCGCGCCTCCGGAATGGCCAATCTCCAGGGCCCGTCACACGGGCCTGCCCTGGGCCTGCGTTGAAATTCAATTTCCTACCCGGAACGGGTTGAATCAAAGTGTCAAAACCGATCCAACGCCTTTGGGGTTGCGGTGTTGATCGTCAATTTACCCAGGGTAGCTCGTTCCTCGCAACCCTTGGCTACAGGATCGAATCCCGTCGGGATTCAAACCAGCACAATCCGCACCACGACGCAATCCCGTTGGGATTCGCAGCCCGATACATGACGGCACAGTTCCTCCGCCACCCTAAAAGATGGCCAAAACCCAGGGCGCTCTGCGCCTGAGGAGTGCGCCTCAGCAGGTTTCATATTTGCAGTCCAAAAATGGCCAAACCCCAGGGCTGTGAACATGCGGCCAATGGCCGCTGTCTCCACCGCGCCGAGCAGAAAGCACGCGAACGCCAAGGGCAGCAATTCATTCAGATCGGCCCATTTGATGGCCGGCAGGCAGAAGGTCGGCAGCCCTTGCGGCACGGTGCCCAGCAGCTTCACCCCGTGGTCCTTGAGGCCGAGCCATTCCGACGCCAAGATGCCACCGATCACCACGAATAGGGCCACGGGTTTGTTCTTGAGAAAAAAGAACTCGTGGTGCCGTGGCAGCGCACTTGCGCCGGCGAGAATTTCGCCTTACCACACGGGTCGGCTGTTGCGGCAAACCAGCCGACTAAAAACCGCGTGTTGTCTTCCTTATCTAATTTTGCACAACGCCTTGCGGCGTTGATTCGAGGGGTCCACCCCGGGAGCGTGAGCGTGAGACGTCCCGGCGAGGACTCGCTCGCGTCACCGTCCGCGGGGTCGCGATCGCTCGATGGGCGCCTGCCTGAATCCTTCGAGGCATTGGCTCTTGAGCTTTTTGCCTTACAATTTGAAACCAATGATCCGTATCGCCGCCTTTGCATTGCCCGCGGGCGAACGCCAAAGCACGTAGGCTGCTGGACCGAGATTCCGGCCGCGCCAACCGAGGCTTTCAAAGACCTGGATCTTACGTGTCTGACTCCGAAAGAACGGCGGGTTGTCTTCCATTCGAGCGGCACCTCCGGTCAACGCGCGAGCCGGCATTTCCACTGTCCCGAATCACTAACCCTCTACGCTACGTCAGTACAACCCTGGTTTCAGCAACATCTTCTCGGGGATATCGACGTGAGTTTGGGCGGGCAGTCCATCGCACTCGCGATCCATCAAGTCTCATTAACCCCTGCCCCCGATGCGGTTCCCAATTCCTCGCTAGCTTACATGCTCGGGGTACTCGACGCGCATCGGGGCGGCCGAGATTCCGTCTTTGTCGGCCGACTGAGATCGGATGGATTCTGGACTTTAGACTTTGACGCGCTCCACGCTGCGCTGCAGCGGTCCGTGTCCGCCAATCGACCGGTCCTTTTGATGGGGACCGCCTTTAATTTCGTCGACCTAATCGACCAATTCGAATCGGAGAATATTCAGTTCCGGCTCTCGCCCGGCTCGCGGATCATGGAAACAGGCGGGTACAAAGGGCAATCCCGGGCTCTCCCCAAGGAAGAGCTCCACGCCCGGCTCGTCGGGCATCTCGGGATTCCCGAAGATCATATTGTCAGCGAATACGGAATGAGCGAATTGAGCAGCCAAGCCTACGATCACTCGATTCTAAAATGCTCGGAAAAAGACACGGGCGCACCGGTCCGGGGGATCTTTTTCTTCCCACCCTGGGCACGGGTGCGGGTCATTTCGCCCGAAACACAATCGGAAGTCTCCGAAGGGGAAACGGGGTTGATCCAGGTTACAGATCTTGCCAACGTCGCCTCGGTGCTGGCGGTCCAGACGAGCGATCTGGGGATTCGACGAGGCGACGGCTTCGAGTTGCGAGGCCGTGCGCCAACCGTTGAGCCGCGTGGCTGTTCTTTAATGACCGCATGAATACACCTGCACCGACCCAACCTGCCGGTCGAGAACGGACGTTATTTCTAATTGGAGTATTGCATGCCTTCACACATGTCTATCACGTGGCGCTGATCCCCCTTTACTTGGCGCTCCAGGCCGATCTGCATCTGAAGAACATCCAAGAGGCAACCTCATTGGTTTCGGTGATGATGTTCGCCTATTTCCTGCCGAGTTATCTGACGGGGATGCTGGCGGATCGTGTGGGTTCCCGGGCACTGCTGAGCTGGGGGCTCCTCATTAATTCCCTGGGGTTTATCGCTCTCTCGTTTGCGCAATCAAAGGCCATGGCGCTCGCAGCGGTGATCGTGGCAGGCCTGGGTGGCAGCGTGTTTCATCCGGCGGCGACGTCCCTAACCGCCCGGTTGTATCCGATCAACACCGGCCGGGCGTTTGGCCTGATGGCAATTGGTGCGAGTCTCGGGTTTTTTGTGGGGCCTCTCTATTCGGGATGGCGGGCTCACGATGCCGGATGGCGGGCACCGGTCTTGGAACTGGGACTCGCCGGACTGGTCACGGCGGGTATATTTTTCCGATTCGCGGCCGATGCCCGTCCCCGCAATCTCACCGAGGCGGTCGACCCCGGGATCAAGCTCTTGCCCACGTGGCCGGCGGCAGGTTTGATTATCGCCATGGCACTCGGCTTTTCATTCCGAGATTTTGCGGGGGCCGGCAACGCGACTCTCAGCTCGCTCTATCTGCAGAAGGCACACGGGGACAGCATTGAGTCGACGGGCCGGGTGCTCGGTCTTATCTTTCTGGCGTCCGCGTTGAGCAACCCACTGTTCGGCTACCTGAGCGAACGGCGGCGCTTGCCCTGGGCGGCGGGGCTGCTGCTCATTTCCGCGGCCTGCCTGCTGATGCTTGGATGGGTGCCGCGGAGCCTCTTCCCATTCAATCTCATTGTCTTTGGCTTTTTTCTCATGGCCACGTACCCCGTCGTCGAGGCGGCGCTCATGCAAGCAGTGCCCGATGCGATTCGGGGACGATTCTTCGGACTCTTCATCACCTTGGGTGGCTTTTTTGCCAACTTTTCCCATTGGATCATCGGTGCCTGGGTCCAAAAGCTGGATACCCACTCCGCGGATGCCAGTTCCTATTTCCCTCTGTTTGCGACCCTGGCCGTAATGCTGGCTTTTTCGACCTTCGCGTTGCTTTTTCTGCGTCGATTGCCCGGCGTCTGGAAAGTAATGCCCGCCCGCACCGCCTCCTCTTTCCCTCCCCTCACGGCCCCACGAACATGAGCCTCCCTGCCCTGCCCAATTTGTTTCTCGCTGATCTCGGGTCCGGACTCGCGTTACGTCCGGAGACCCTCCGAGATGCCTGCTTCGCTTTGCGGCAGAATCGAGAACATTGGTTGGCGGGGCAACGGACCCGCCCGTTACTGGAGATGGTGGCGTATACGGCGGAACAATGGCTGCAGCCGGATTATGGATATCGGGTGCGGGCGCTTCGCGACGGACCGGCCGAGACCGGATTCCCGGCGACGACACTGGCGCGGGGACTGGATGCGTTTTTTCGCAGCCTGTCTCTCGAGAATCTGGAGGCATTGATCGTGCAGGATTTGGGCGACAGTCGGCGTTTGGATGACTTCACGTCGACGGTTGCCGAGGCCCGCGGTGGGCGTACTTCCCTCGCCCGTGGGCCGATTCTGCTGGCCCATATCGCGGCAGGTAATCTGCCCAATCCGACCCTCTTCAGCATGGTGCTCGGGATCCTGTTGAAATCAGCTCAACTCGTAAAATGCCCCTCGCGGAGCAGCCTCCTCCCGAGACTGTTCGCCCACTCGCTCGCGCACACGGAACCCAAGCTGGGATCCTGTCTGGAGCTTGCCTACTGGCCCGGCGGTGATGAGCGTTTGAACGAAATATTGTTTCATGAAGCCGATTGTGTCACCGCAACGGGCAACGACGAAACCGTCGCCGACCTTCGGCGGCGCGTGCCGCTGCGAACACGATTCATCCCCTACGGGCACCGGCTAAGTTTTGCCTACGTCAGCAATGAACTCCTGTCCACATACTCGATCAAGCGGGTCGTTCGAGATGCCGGCGCGGATATCACGGCGTGGAATCAGTTGGGCTGCCTTTCACCTCATGTTTTCTATATTCAGGAGGACGGAGTCGTCTCACCCGAGGGGTTTGCCGAACTCCTGGCGGTGGAGTTGGCAGCGAGAGAAGCGGCCGAACCGCGCGGGGATCTTTCCCCTGACGAATCCGCCGCGATCTCGACCCGACGGGCCGTCTATGAGATGCGCGCCGCGGTCACCGTCGGAGCTCGGGAGCCATTTCGGGGAGAAAATCCATTTCGGGAGGCCCCGGGACAGATCCGGCTTTGGAAAAGCGAACATTCGACCGCCTGGACGGTCGTACTCGAGAGCAACTTGCTGCTCCAGCAGTCCTGTCTGAATCGATTCATTTACGTGAAACCCGTTCGGAAACTGGCCGAAGCACTCCACCATCTAGAGCCCTATCGACACCAGGTATCCACGTTTGGTCTCGGTGCCGTCGATTTCCGCGCAGTGGAATTATCCCGCGAACTAGCCCATTGGGGCGTACCGCGGATTTGTCCGCTCGGGAAGATGCAGGAACCACCCGCCCCGTGGCGACACGATGGCCGCCCCAGCCTGGGCGACTTGGTCACCTGGACTGATTTTGAGAGTTAAATCCGAGGTTGACCGGCCATCGCCCAACCTGCCAGCCAGCCCGTAGTCCAGGCAGCCTGGAAATTGAACCCGCCCGTAATGCCGTCAACGTCGAGCAGTTCTCCTGCGAAATAGAGCCCCGGACACCGGCGGCTCTCCATCGTGCGAAGATTGACCTCATTCAACCGAACGCCCCCGCAGGTCACAAATTCATCCTTGTTTAAGCTTTTGCCGGTTACCTCCAGTTTGGTTGCCGTGAGTTGCTGAAGCAGCTGTTGACGGTGGACGCGTGTGAGCATGGACCAGCGAATGAGCGGATTCAGGCCGGCAACGATCACCAGTTGCTCCCATAGCCTCCCGGAGAGCGGCGCGAGCGGCGTGTTAATGACCTGCCGCGCTCCCTGCTGTTGTTGTCGTTCTGAAAACACCGCCGCAAGACTCTCAGCCGTATACGGTGGCAACCAGTTTATCAGCAGGGGGAATCGGTACTGACGGTCGCTTAACTCGCGAGCGCCCCAGGCCGACAATCGGAGAATTGCCGGCCCACTCAGGCCCCAATGAGTGATCAGCACCGGGCCGCGTTCCTTCAATGATGTCCCAGGAACAGAGGCTTCCGCTTCCGGCACGGATACACCCGGAAGCTGGCGCAACCATGGGGCTTCCACGTGAAACGTGAACAAGGAAGGCACAGGGGGCTCGATCGTATGTCCGAGCGACACGGCCAGTTGCCCACCGGCCGTCGCGCGGCATCCCCCGGTTGCCAGCAGTAACCGATCGCACCGGTCGATTTCACCGTTCGAAAAGGCGATTTCAAAGCCGTTCGGTTCCAAGCGCCGGACTCCGGCCACACCACAGCTCGACCTCAAGCGGACACCGGCGTCGCGGGCGGCCCCCTGCAGGCATTCGACGATCGTACTCGAGTCGTCGGTCACGGGAAACATCCGGCCGTCTTCCTCGGTCTTCAAAGAGACTCCACGGCCTTGAAACCACGCCACCGTATCCTGGGGTTGAAACCGGCTGAACGGCCCGATGAGAGCTCGTTCACCGCGCGGATAACGGGGTGTCAACTCGCGCGCATCGAAACAGGCATGGGTTACGTTGCACCGTCCGCCTCCGGATATTCGCACTTTGTCCAGGAACCGAGCTCCCTTTTCAAACACGGTGACCTGCGCGGTCGGATCCGCTTCGGCGCAGGTGATGGCCGCAAAGAATCCCGCCGCACCACCCCCCACGATCCCCACCTTCTCGCCAGATTGCATTGGCCAGACGGTACTGAGCGCTTCCCGAACAGGGAATTGCAAAGAGAGTCCGGGAGCCACCTGTCCGGAAGGGGTCGGTAAACGCGGTAAATCGTCCGACCCGGGTCAGCGGACTTCGCACCGTTCACACCGGCGAGACTCCGAAACGGTCCAAGAACGCCAGCTGAGCCGCGCGGTCCGGAAGATCTTCCAGCGCCAGATTGTTCAAAAACCGAAGCGGATAAGCCGCATCCAGGGATTGAACAGCGACGGTGGTTTCAGCGACGGAAAAAAAAACGCGCCAGGCACCGCATCCGATGATGAACCGGGAATCCCCTCGCCGTCGGATACGACGGGAGCGATGGGGCGTTGGATCGCGAGCAAGCAATTCGATTAGGCGCGGCCGAAAATCAATCTGCCAGTGCGCGAGCAGCCACTCCGCCTGCATCACTGCGACCGGAGAAAACTGGACATTGAATTGGGGGGGTAACTCCAAGCCATGTTCAACTTCGTCGAGCCAACCCGCCCGGGCTTCCGGAAAGGAATCAAAGGCCGGGATGTAGGGCTTTATGTCAAAAACCGGCGTGCCGTCCACGAGATCACAGGGGCCCAAGATGAGCCGTCGCCGCTCTACCCCGATCAGTTGAACGGGCGTGAGGCCGAGCGGATTGGGTCGGTGGGGCGATCGGGTAGCGAAGACGCCTCGGCGTCGGGCCGGGCCCCGCGGTGGCAGCACCAGGGGCCGCCAAGACGAATTGCGATGAAACCACCAGAGCAGCCAAACACGAGAGAACCCTGCCAGATCCTGGAGCGCCACCTGATGTCGATTATCGGGCAGCAATTCGAGGACGTTTCGCTCCGCCTGAGTTTCCATCGGCTGATGCAGCGCCTGAAATTTCACCTGCTTCTGCGTGCGGATGAATCCAATCGGACGCAATGTTAACGAACGCAGTTCAGGGACTTCCATGGTATTCAATCCGAAGCAAACATAGGGAACCAAGATTCTTCCTGGCAATCCCTGCCTTCGTTTCCTCGGATGCAGAGCAAGCTAGCTACGGAGGGGCGACAGAGAATTTCGCAACAACAGGGCGCGTTACACTCCGGCTCCATCGCCCCTGACGCGGCTTACCGATCGGACGATGTCATCCTGGCCCATCGAGCACAATCGAGCACAGGCGAATTCAAGTCCTGGCAGCCGCATGGGGCCGGATCCATTGACGAGTAAAATGTCCCGGTCGGGACATTAGTTGTGTAGACATGGCCAATTGTCTTTCCAAGTCACAAGCCCGAAAATGGCCCAGCCCCAGAGCCCCAGGGCTGCTCGACAGCCGCGTTTATTTTCTACAGCCCTACACCCCATTCACGCAGGGCTGCATCAAGCCTGCCTGGGAGCGCCGGCAGGATGCCCAATGCCACTCAGATTTGGTCAAAGAAGTTGGGCATTAGCGGCCGCTCGTGAGCCGGTAAACGTCGGAAATTTCTGAGGGTGGTGGCGAATTTTTCGAATTTGGCCAGGTCGCGGTTTCTTGCGCTTCGGCAG
>CAMAUY010000096.1 GCA_945861565.1 Akkermansia muciniphila | reverse complement strand
GATTGGGATGGGATGGACGATGCCTGGGAGCGCGCGCATGGGCTTGATCCGACTGTGAACGACCGCAATGGGGACAAGGATGAAGATGGGCTCAGCAATTTCCGGGAATTTCAATTGGGCCTGAAACCCGACAATTCTGATACGGATGGGGATGGGCTTTTTGACGGCGACGAGGTGGCTTGGAATTGGGGGGCCACTTCCCCGAATCCCGACACGATTCCACCTACCGTTCCGACCGGGCTTACCGCGACAGGCATTCGCACCGATCGAGTTACGCTGAACTGGCAACCTGCCACGGATAACCTTCGGGTTGCCGGTTATCTGGTGTTTCGCAACGGACAGCCGCTGTCCACCGCAGAGCCGATTCGGGGGACCGCTTATACTGACGGGGGATTGCCAGGAGGAGAAACATTTCATTACGCACTTCGCGCCTTTGATTTTGCCGGCAACCTCTCGCCGTTGAGTGATCCATTGCCCGTCCGGACGGCGGATGGAGACACCGATGCCAACGGATTGGCGGACAGTTGGGAGCTCAAGTACTTTGGCGATACCGGAGTGTCGCCCAACGATGACCCTGACGGCGATGGGAAGACAAATGCAGAGGAATTTACAGCCGGGACCGACCCCAAGGATTTCTTTAACGGGATCAACCCCCGACTCGAAACGCTCTTTAATGGCGGTCCGGGACCTGACGATGAGCTGGCCATGTACGTTCTCAGGCCGGATGGCTCTCCCTGGGCTGCGGCTCCTGCGCGCTTCACCATTACTGAAGGTCGCCGACGTCTTTCCGTCCAAAAACACCAGTCGCCTTACGAATGGGCCATTACCGTGCGAGCCGACGCCAGCGGTCTGGCCAAGTGTTACCTCGAACCTTTGCCATCGCCATGAGATCCTCAAGTCAGTCATCCACCGGTTTGGCTTTATTCCTTCAACGCTTGTTGATGAGCGCAGTGCTGGCGTTGTTTGGGGGAATCGGACCGCGCGCATTCCCTGCGAGTGGCAAGGGACGAGGTGAGGGGAGGGATGCCATTGCCCAGTATGATTTCCCGACTGGCGGCCTTTCGATGGACCGGGCGGAGACACCGCAAACTGCGTTTATTGACTTGGGAGCGGACGTGGAGCCTGTCGGCATTGCCAACGACGGCACAATTACTGCGTGGCAGAACTATCCGCCGTATAATCTCGTGCGCTGGAACGGGGGCGTGAACACTGTCCTGCAAAAACCTGCATTTCAGCACGACCCCGCTCTGAGCAGTTGGCTATTTTCTCCGCCTTTATTCCGAAGCTCCGAGCTTAACCGCAACGGCTGGCTCATGGTCTCTGTCATGGATATTTCGCGCGGAGAGAATTTGTCCATTGACGACATCTTCACGGCTTATTGGCCCGCGGGTTTGACAGCCCCATTGGCCATCCACGGACCGTCCTTTTTCTTTCCTCCGCCGGAATCGGGATTTCCCGCTTCGCAAAGTTCCGTGGCTTTCCCCTTTAGTCTCAACGCGTCCAACCGGGTTTGGGTCACCACTGAGAGGGAAGGAGGCCGTGAAGAGAGGATTCACACCTCTCCCGAGGAGTTCTCACTCTATTTCAACCGGCCGCATGACTCCGGGCGCGACCTTCAGGTTTATCAGACCAATTTCACTGGCCAGGCGATAGGCTGGGTCTACACACCGTCCGATTTCCAAGGGTACTTTCTCGGCCAGCCGATCGCTTCGCACGTGGTTAGCTTCATGCCTCTGGGCCTGAATGAACGTGGGGATGTGGTGGGGGATATTTCCAGCCATACCATTAATTCCGACGCGCGCACTTCGCTCAACGCCGACGTCTACAGCTCTCATCTGCTCCAATCGGCTCCTGGAGAAACGACGATCTTTCCCTTTGTACGTCTGGGGGATGGCACTGAAATCGATATCCCGGATTTCTTTTGCGGCATCACCGGTTTCGACGATCAGGCCAATGTTTATGGTTATGATGGCGATGGTGAGGCGGTGATTTGGGTCGCAAAGCCAGTGGAGTGGGGGCTTCCCGTCGAAACCCCGGCCTACACCGCGATTCGTTGGGCGATGCCGGTGCTTCCGGAAGGGTTTACTTCGCGCTACGGCATTAGGCCGGGGTCGGCGCGGATCGAGTTGGGCGTGGCTGACAAACGGCTTCCAGATGCTACGATCGAATCGCACGGATTTGCTCTGATTCCGGCCCAGTTGCGGGTCGATTTCAACCGCGATGGCGTGATCGATGTCGCCGATGCGCCGGGGAATCCTGATCGGGAGTTTGCCGAAAAACATCTGCCCTATTTTTTCTGGATCAATGATGACGACGATGCCGGCGAAACCAGCGGTGACGATATACCCGGAAAACTCCCTTCGATTCAGGATGGAACCAACTTTACGGTAGATGGAGTCCGCGACTTGGTTGATTTCTTCCCGCTCTATCTTGATATCAAGCATCTCCTCGAACTGCTTCCGCCGGCTGCTGGGTTTGTTTATAAGCTGGTCCATGAGACGGAAGCGGTCGGTTTTGTGGAAACCGATCTCACCCCGGCAACGGCGGGCACTTATTTAACCGACGTACCCCTCGCGCGCTCGCTCGCGTCGGCCTCGACGATTGCCGTGACCGCCGCCGGGGTGGCGCTTTCTCCGGCTTGGCTGGACCAAATCCGGACGTCGGCCAAAGGAATCCTGCTGATTGAAGGCGTTCATCCCACGCATCTACCCCTCAGGCTTGAGGTCTGGAAAGGAACCCAGCGCGCGGCACTGCTGGAGTTACCCCTCAGTCTGAGTGGAGTTGAATCGATGTTTCGGCGGGCCAATCTGGTCTCGGCCGGTCGCATCTCCGTCGATTCCGGTGCGGAAAGCCGTGCGACGGCCTTCAATTACCCGGATGAACTCTGCAACGACAAGTGGTTCGTATTTGTCCACGGTTATAACGTGAACCAGCAACAGGCGCGGGGTTGGCAGAGCGAGTTCTTCAAACGACTCTGGTGGAGCGGTTCGCGGGCCAAATTTGTCGGTGTGACCTGGTACGGTTCGGATTCGCAGACCCGTTTCGGCTTTACGCCCAACTATCACGGCAATGTGGTCCACGCCTTTGAAACGGCCGGCCCCCTCGCGGATTTCCTCGCCACGCTTTCGCCGACGGGTTCCGGCTTGAACGTAGCGGCTCACAGCTTGGGCAACATGGTCGTCTCTTCCGCGATCAGCGACCACAACGCCCGCATCCAGAATTATTTTATGATCAATGCCGCCGTCGCATCCGAGGCATATGACGAAGCGGAAGCCCAAGCCCCCAACGCAACAGCCACGATGGCACACAGCGAGTGGACTCAAGAGCGAGGCGGCGTCTATCCGGCGAAATTATGGGCAACCCAATGGCACGCTCTTTTCCCAAACGATGATGCGCGGAGCAGACTGACATGGCGCAATCGTTTTTCAAACCGAGGAAGTTTGGCGTTTTACAACTTCTACTCGAAAGGTGAGGAAGTGCTGGCAAACCACGTTGGTCCGACTCCCAGCCTAAGCAGTGTCCTGGTGGATGAGTTTGGTCACGTGGTGTGGAATTTTCTTTTTCAAGCGGACGTTGCCGATGGAGTCTTTGCGTGGGCATATCAGGAAAAACTCAAGGGCCACACCCTCTCGAATAAAATTCTTGGCAGTAACTTTGGGGGCTGGGGATTTAGCCGAATGGCCTTTCTGCGCATACCCGGGAAAGAAGGTCCGAAACTCGCGCCGGTTGAACTAAGTCCGCCGCAAGCGACAGAGCTTTTCCCCAACGATCCGAGTCCCGAGCTAAAAATGACGCCTTTCTTTAATACTGGCAGTGCGCAACACCTTCTTGAGTCTTGGCCAACCGCAGCAAATTTTTATGGCGATAACCTTGCTGAGATCTACAAACCCGAACGCGCGGATGTCGCGGAACACCATCACAATCGTTTGTTGGCGCAGATGATTCCCGCGCTGAGTTTTGCTGCAGGAAGTAATAAACTTGAAAAGTTAAACACTGGCACAATCGAGGACCGAAACTTCGATATGAACTCCATTGATTTTCGCGGGCGAGATTTTCAGTGGACTGCAGAAAGGGCTGACTCGAATTGGCGCCACAGTGATCTAAAGAAGGTCGCTTATCCCTATACTAAAAATCTTTTTACCAGCTTTAAAGAAATCGGAGGGTTATCGCTATGAAGAATAGATGGCGCTTTCTAGGGATAGTCTTGGCGTTCAGCTTCGCTTCATTGGGGCATGGGCGAGATGCCTTGTTTCGTTTAACTCTACGTGTGGTAGATGAAGATGGCCGACCAGTTGAAAGCGCGCATGCGCGGATAGGTGCGGAGTCGCGAGAAGAAGGAAAGGGGGTATTTGCGGAAGGACTGACAAATGCGGATGGTATATTTTCTGGCGAGGTCGAGACGCCAAATGCGATGCTGGCTGGATACTCCGTAGAAAAATCAGGCTATTATCGCACCCGTTTATCATATTCAGCTGAATTTCGACCAAAGGACGGTAAATGGCAGCCTTGGGACCCGACAATTACAGTGGTGTTCAAGAAAATCGGGAATCCGGTACCGATGTATGCCAAGCGCGTGAAATTTAAATTTCCAGAGCTTAATAAATCATTTGGATATGATCTAGTTGTAGGTGATTGGGTAGAGCCCTACGGAAAGGGAAAAACCTCGGATTTCATTTTCGAGGCCGGACGAGCGGTTCGAAGTGACCGTGATTACGATGGAGAGCTTGTTTTGCGATTTTCTAATAGAGGTGACGGAATTCTTCCGGCCGAAAAGCGAGTCCCTGATGGAAGTGGATTACAGCTTACTGCTTTGGCCCCCGCTGATGGGTATGCGTTTGACCGCAATTGGCGTGTATCGCGTCGGCCCGCAGCCGATGGACGAGATATTGTTGTGCGAGGGTCCTCAGAAACGATGAACTACTTTTTTCGAGTCCGTTCCGTTGTGAATGCGCAAGGGGGAATTGTGAGCGCCTGTTACGGAAAAATTCACGGCGACATACAATTCTTTGTCGGAACGAAAGCCCCAACATCAGGCATGGCTTTTACCTACCTGTTTAATCCTGACGGAACTCGAAATGTGGAATTTGATTCCAAGCGAAACTTGATCGGAGCGAAAAACGACCGCGACCCAGCTTTTTCGGACCTTGGCCCCTGAGTGTAAACTAGCCCCGCGCGAGCTCAGGCTTTCTTGGCGACCGTGTTCTTGTACGGCGGCATGAACTGCATGCGGGGCATTTGTTCGGCCAGGACTCCGCCATCGTTGATGATGTGCTGGCCGTTGATGTAAGCGGCAGCGGGGGAGGCGAGGAAGACGACGATCCCGGCACAGTCCTCGACGGTCCCGAGACGGCCCAGCGGGATGTGCTCCTGGCAGTAGGGTTCGAATCCTTTGGAGTCGAAGGCGAAGTCGTGGCCGATTTCGGTTTGAATGCATCCGGGCGCGATCGTGTTGGCCGTGATTCCGTGCTGCCCGAGTTCGATCGCCAGGGTGCGCGTCAACAGTTCGATCGCTCCTTTCGTGGCATTGTAGTGGGCCAGTCCGGCCTCGGCGACGAATCCGTTCTTGCTCGAAACATTGATGATCCGACCTTTGATCCCGGCGGCAATCATCCGCTCCGCGATGCGTTGGGTCAGGAAAAACACGCCTTCGACGTTCACGGCAAAGATGCGCCGCCAGTGCTCGATCGTAATCAGGTTAAACCGTTCGAGGTAGGCCATGCCCGCATTGTTGACCAGGATGTCGATCTTTCCCGCATCGGTCCACACCCGGTCGGCGATGGCCGCGAGCTGCTCGGATTGTGCGATATCCTGCCGATACACCCAGGCCTTGCGGCCGAGGGTGCGGATGTGGGCGGCAACCTTTTCGGTTTCCTGTTCTGCTGCCCGATCCACGATCGCGATATCCGCGCCGTGTTCAGCGAGCGCGATTGCGATCCCGCGGCCGATGCCCTGGCTGGCGCCAGTTACGAGCGCGGTTTTTCCGGACAAATCGAATCGCTTGGGGGCAGCGCTCATAATGAGCGAAGGCTGGGACGCGGGAATCCAAGCTCAAGGAAAAATATGCGCGCAGGCTTTGCGCAGGCTTCTTTGCACGGCTTTCCCGGATCAACTTTCAGTATGGTAGAGGTGCGTACGCCGCCCGATTTGCAAACGGCCGTCCTAGGGTGTGACGGGCCGCTTAATACCCGGCAGCACCAGGCGTTCGACTTCCTCGATCGTGAGCATGGCGTTCGCCAGTTGGAAGATCGAGCTGAGATCCGAAGCGACGGGATATTTCCCCAGATAGGTTTTTGCCCCGAGGGCATAGGCTTTGGCCACATCGCGCTATTCCGTCGAGGAACTCAACACCACCGTCAGCAATTTCCGCAAAGGCGGCTGGGCGCGAATCCAGTTCAGGACGTGGAAGCCGTCGGCCCCGGGCATGTTGAGATCCAGCAGGATGAACAGCGGCAACGACGTTTCGGGTGCGGTCAGTCGCTCCTTGAGATAGGCGATGGCGTGCTCCCCGCTCGGCACGGCCACGATGGGATTTTTGATTCCCGCTTTTGCTAGGGCTCGGGTGGTAAGGGTTGCCTCGTCGGGATCGTCGTCAACGATCAGAATGGGACGGATCAAGGCGGACATGCGTAAACCTTTAAGTCATGCGTGGGCGAAATTGGTTCAAGTTTCACCTGCAGAAAGTTTCGGGAAGAAGGCTGGCTCCATCCGGTAGAAGAGGGAGGGGCAGGCCCTTTTCCGGCCTATACCCCGCGTTGGGACCATTTAGGAGGGCGATGGCTGCTTTATGGCTACGAATCCATGATTGGGTTGACCGCCGAAACGCTCCCGGCTGGGCCTGAACCGATACTTTCGGTACGCACGTTCGAAGCACCCTTGGCGCCGCTGCAGGCTTGGACTCAGGGGGGCATTGACACCCACCGAAAAGTCGCGGCACGCTCGCTCTTCATTTCCGGTTGAGCTGTTTCGATTTCCGCCCTTCATTCCCACATGCCACAGACCATCGCCGTCCTCGATTTCGGCTCCCAACTCACGCAGGTGATCGCGCGCCGGATTCGCGAGTGTCAGGTTTATTCAAAAATCTACCACTACGCCACGCCGGCGTCGAAGCTCAGGGAGGAAGGGGTGATCGGCATTATCCTTTCCGGCGGTCCGCAGAGCGTTTACTCCAAAAAGGCCCCGCATCCGGACCCGGCGATCTTCAAGCTGGGTATGCCCATTCTTGGCATTTGCTACGGGGTGCAGCTCATGGGGCATTTCCTCGGCGGCAAGGTCGCCCATAGCCAGGCGCGTGAATACGGTCATGGTCATCTGACCATCAAGCGCCCCGGCAAACTGTTCGCCCGGTTGCCGCGCAAGCTGCTCATCTGGAATTCCCACGGCGACAAACTCACCCGTCTGCCGCCCGGCTTCGTTGCGACAGCCGTCTCGGAGAACTCGCCGTATTCGGGCATCGAGGATCCCAAGCGCGGTTTTTACGGCATCCAGTTTCATCCCGAGGTTTTCCATACCGAACGCGGTGTGGACATGATCCGCAATTTCCTGCTCGGCGTTTGTCGCGCCAAACAGGATTGGACGACGCGCGACTTTATTGCGCACACAGTGAATGAAATTCGAGCGAAGGTCGGCAAATCCCGCGTCCTCCTGGGACTCTCCGGCGGGGTCGATTCTTCCGTGGCCGCGGCCTTGCTGCACAAGGCGATCGGCCGGCAACTGACTTGTGTGTTCGTCGACAACGGCTTGCTACGCAAAGGCGAGCGGGCCTACGTGGAATCGCTTTATAAACGCAATTTCCACATCGACCTCCGGGTGGTGGATGCCTCGACCCTATTCCTGCGCCGGCTGAAGGGGATTACCGAACCGGAGCAAAAGCGAAAAATCATCGGGCGGACCTTCGTCGAAGTGTTCGAAAAATCGCTGAAGTCCATAGGTCATGCCGACTTTCTTGGCCAGGGGACGCTGTATCCCGACGTGATCGAAAGCATTTCCATCGGCAACAATCCGGCTTCGCTGATCAAGACCCACCACAATGTGGGCGGCCTGCCCGAGCGCATGAAGCTCAAGTTGATCGAACCGCTCCGTGAGTTGTTCAAGGACGAGGTCCGGTCGGTCGGCGCCGCTCTCGGGCTGCCCAAGGAAGTGGTCTGGCGTCAGCCGTTCCCTGGCCCCGGGCTGGGCGTGCGTGTGATGGGCGACATCACCGCGGCGAATCTCGAGATTCTGCGCAACGCGGACGCGGTGCTGCAGGATGAGATGATGAAATCGGGCTACTATTACAAAGTCTGGCAGTCCTTCTGCGTCTTTCTCCCGATCAAAACAGTCGGAGTCTTCGGCGACGAGCGCACCTACGACTACGTCATCGCGATCCGGGCAGTGGAGAGCACCGATGCCATGACCGCCGATTGGGCGAAATTGCCGCACGACCTCTTGCAACGGATTTCCAGCCGCATCACGAACGAGGTGCGCGGGGTAAGTCGCGTGGTGCTGGACATCAGTTCGAAGCCACCGGCCACCATCGAATGGGAATAAGGCGGAACCGAACGGCGATGAATTTGCCGTTGCGAGTCTCGGCGCCGGTTTTCAGAGTACAAAAAACCCCGGAAATCATGACGCTCCCCTTTGCTCGTGCCCGTTTTGCCCTCGCGCTGGGATTGGCGCTCTTCAGCGGGCTGGCCAGCCTGCAGGCCGCCGATGTCGAAGGAATCATTGCGAAGGCTCGTGCTTATCTCGGCCCCGATGCGGCCTTGAATGGCATTCAGTCGATCCAATACACCGGGAAGCTCGCGGTCTTTGAAGGTGTCGGCAAGGAGCCAAAAATCAGCGACATCCCGGTCGAGATCATTTTCCAGAAACCGTTTCGGCAACGGATCATGGCGTCGTTTCCCAATCGGGCCGAAACCACGGTGCTCGATGGCTACGATGCGTGGCAATACATCCAGGACGCGGTGAAACCTTCCGTCTGGAAATTGGACCTGATGCTCAAGGATGCGACCAAACGGCTGCGCGCCAACACGTGGGAAAACCTGGCGTTTTACCGTGGCTTGGAAAAGCAGGGAGGTCAGATCGAGGATCTCGGCGATGTGTCGGTTGACGGGGTAGTGTGCCGCAAACTCGCGTTTCGTCACGAACCGGGGATCGTTTTTGTCCGCTATTTTGAGAAAGCCACCGGCCACTTGATTGTGTCCGAGACAGAACAGGGGAGCACCATCCGCGAAGAAGGGGAGATCATGGTCAACGGGATCCGTTTCCCCAAAAAGGTCATCACCACTTCGCGACGCGCCGATGGCACGCAGAACTCGATTGTGGTCACGTTCGACAAGATCACGGTCAACGGGAAAATCGACGACCAGCTTTTCGCGATGCCAGCGCCGCGCTGAGCGCCGGCTGCGATTTCAGTGCGCTGATTCCGGCGGGCGCAAGCCGGTGATCCGGAGCAAGTCCCGGCGACGGCACCTTCCGGCTGGCCTCAGGGCACAGGATCGTTCAAGATCGCTTTTCTGTGCGCACTTTACGCTTTTCTTCCCGGACCTTCCACGACGACCTGGCGGCCTTCTGCCGCGGGTCGGTTGTGCCCAAGGAAATTGCCGATGCGGTGACCGCGATTCTGGCTGATGTGCGAATCCGCGGCGATGAAGCCGTGGGGGATTACGCCGCGAAATTCGACGGGGCCAAATTGCAGGCCCGCGAGTTTCGTGTAAAACCCGCTGAACTGGCGGCCGCGGCCAAGCGTCTGCCTGCTGCTGAACGACGGGCGCTGGTGGCGGCGCGCGACAACATCATCGCTTTTAATCAGAGGGGATTGAGCCGCGGGTGGACGGCGAAAAACAGCCATGGCGCGGTCGTGGGAGAAAAATTCGACCCGATCCGCCGGGTGGGGCTCTACGTTCCCGGTGGGCAGGTGCCGCTGGTTTCGACGGTGTTGATGACCGCGACTTTGGCGACGATTGCCGGGTGTCCTGAAATTGCGGTTTTCACTCCGTCCGACACGAGAGGGAAGGTGGCGGATGGATTGCTCGCCGCGCTCCAACTGATCGGGATCAGCGAAGTGTATCGCGTGGGTGGGGTGCAGGCGATCGGGGCGATGGCCTATGGCACCGTGACAATTCCGCCGGTCGACAAAATCTTCGGCCCGGGCAACGCCTACGTCTGTGAGGCCAAGCGCCAGGTCTTTGGTACGGTGGGGGTGGATTCGTTGCCGGGACCCAGTGAAGTGATGATCATCGCGGACGACACGGCGCGCGCGGACTTTGCGGCTGCGGATCTGCTGGCCCAGGCCGAGCACGGCTCCGGCCGCGAGAAAATCTATCTGGTCGCGAATTCCGAAAAAATCATCGCGGCCGTGGCCGCCGAGGTGGAGTTGCAGCTCAGGCTGATCCGGCGCTCGGAGAAAACCCAGCGCGTCCTCGCTGAAGGTTTTGTCGCGATTGAAGCGACGACACTCGCGCAAGCGGCGGAAATCGCCAATTATGTGGCCCCCGAGCATCTGGAGCTGCTGGTAAAACCCTCGGCGGCGAAAACCCTCACGAAATTGGTGACGACGGCGGGCGCCATCATGATCGGCAACGACACGCCTACGGCGCTCGGTGATTTTACCGCCGGTCCGAGCCATGTGCTGCCAACGGGCCGGGCCGGGCGTTTTTTCAGCGGCTTGCGCGTGGCCGATTTCGTGCGTCGCACCAGTCTCATTCGTTACGATCGTGCCAGTGTCCGGCGCGGCGAACCCGTCGTCGCGGCTTTCGCGACGATGGAGCAACTGGATGCCCACGGGCGTTCGGTCAAAATCAGGACATTGTAGGAGCCTGCTAGCAGGCGATTTCTCGCATCACAGGATCCACCGTGTCGCTCATCGCCTGCAAGCAGGCTCCTACATGCACCTAACCTCCCTCGCACTGCCTCACGTTGCGAAACTGCACGCCTATACTCCTGGTCTCCAGACGACGGAGCCCGGCTGGGTAAAGTTGAACACCAACGAGTGCCCCTATCCGCCGAGCCCGCGGGTGGCCGAGGCGTTGCGGCGCGAGATCGGGGATGGAGCCGGACTCCGGCTTTATCCGAATCCCAAAAGCAGCCCGCTGCGCGCGGCCGTGGCGAAATTGCATGGCCTCGCGGAGGGGAACGTTTGCATCGGGAATGGCTCCGACGACATCCTCAATTTGCTCGTGCGCTGCTTCTGTGCGCCGGAGGCGGCCGCCGGTTTCATGCTGCCGAGCTATTCGCTCTATCCCGTGCTGGTGGAGATTCAGGACGGCCGCACCTCGCTGATTGAGTTCGATCGCACGATGCAGCTGCCGTTGGAGAAAATCGCGGCTTCGAATGCCCACGTTTTCTTCCTGACTTCGCCCAATGCCCCGACCGGCGTGGGTTTTTCCAATGCGGACATCGAACGTGCGCTGCAGGGCTTCCGCGGCTTGTTTGTCGTGGATGAGGCTTATGCGCCGTTTGCCGGGGAAAACGTGGTCGGACTTCTCTCTCGCCATCGGAATCTGGTCGTCGTGCGGACCCTTTCCAAGGCGTATGCGCTGGCGGGCATCCGCGTGGGCTATGCCCTCGCTCATCCTGACGTCATCGACCTGCTCGATCGCGTGCGGGACAGCTATAATGTCAACCGGCTCTCGCAGGCTGCGGCGCTGGCCGCGGTGGGCGATGAGGGCTATTACGCCGGAATCATCGCCAGGGTAAAGGCCACCCGCGATGCGGCGGTGAAGGCGTGGACGCAGCAGCGCGGCTGGTTCACCTATCCCTCGCAGGCGAACTTTATCTTCACCGAGCCGAAGAATGCCCGGGGGGAAAGCGGCCCGGCCGTCGCCAAGGCCGCCTACGACTTCCTCTATGCGCACAAAGTGCTGGTCCGGTACTTTCCCAGCCATGCCTTGACCGCGTCGTTTCTCCGCATCAGTGTCGGCACGGACGACGAAATGTTGGTCCTTAACGAAACCCTCGACGCATGGCTAAAGCTAAAGGCACCTCCCAACGCGTAGCGACCGTCACCCGCAAGACGGCCGAGACCAACATCGCGCTCACGCTCGCGATCGATGGGCGGGGCACCGCGCAGATCGATACCGGGGTGCCGTTCTTCGATCACATGCTGACCCTTTTCGCGAAGCACGGCTTGTTTGATCTCACCGTCAAGGCCAAGGGCGACACCGACGTCGATTATCACCACACCGTCGAGGATGTGGGCATCGTGTTGGGCGACGCCTTCAAGCAGGCCCTCGGCGATAAAATTGGCATCAAGCGTTACGGATTCTTCATTCTGCCGATGGATGAGGCGCTCGCGCGCGTGGTCGTCGACGTGGGCGGCCGGCCGCACCTCGTTTACAACGCTGAGGCCCCGACGATGTTCGTGCGCGATTTCAATATCATCCTGGTGAAGGAATTTTGCCGGGCGTTCAGCAACACCTTAGGAGCCAACTTGCATGTTGAGCTGCTTTACGGTGAGGAACCCCACCATGTCGCCGAAGCGATTTTCAAGGCGCTGGCGCGGGCGCTCGATGCTGCGACCCAGCTCGAACCGCGGGCAGCTGACTTGCTGCCCAGCACCAAGGGGAAACTTTGAGTGTTTACTGCTAGTCCGGGGACGCGGCGTTTCCGTCGCGTTTGACGGCGACGAGGGCGTCGCCACTTTAGGGCCAGCACGTCGCCATGTCTAAAATCGCGGTCATCGACAACGGAATCTGCAATCTGCGCAGTGTCACGAAGGCTCTCGAAGCCGTCGGGGCGGAGCCTGTGGTGGTTCACAATCCAGAGGATGTTGCTGCCAGTGGAGCCGCCGGCCTGGTACTGCCGGGGGTCGGAGCCCTGCGCGATTGTGTGGCTGCGTTGCGGGCCGCGCGGCTCGATGGGACGGTCCGCGACTGGATCGCCGGCGACCGGCCGTTTCTCGGTGTTTGTCTCGGCATGCAGGCGCTATTCGAGCACTCGGAGGAGGGCGGAATCACCGGCCTGGGAATTTTCCCGGGTAAAGTGGTCCGCTTCCGCCGCCCGCCGGAATTCAAGATTCCCCACATGGGGTGGAACACGGTGCGTTTCGTGCAGGCCCGGTCGCCGTTGGCCGTCAATTTACTGCCCGAGGGCGAAGCCTTTTATTTCGTGCATAGCTTTCATTGCGTGCCGGCGGATCCTTCCCTCGTGCTCGGAGAGTGCGATTATGGCGGTGCTTTCACAGCGGCGATTGCCCGCGGCCGCTGCTTTGCGACGCAATTTCACCCGGAAAAGAGCCAGGCGAAAGGCCTGCAGATCTACCGCAATTTTGCGGCAGTCGCGGCGAAAGGATAGGAACGAACATAGGGCGGGTCAAAGACCCGCCCTACCTCAGATCTGGGAGGCAACGCTCCCACAAAGGTTCCTAACCGGTGCCACGTCTTCCGCTACTTCCGGTGAGCACATTGCCCTCAGGGGTAACTTTTCTTTGCAAGCGGCAGGGATTTAGCTTCGATGGTCGGTCTATGGCTACGACTGCCTCCCTGAAGCTGGACAACAAAGAATACCCCCTGCCAGTAATTGTTGGTACGGAGGGAGAGAAAGCCATTGATACGCGCAAGTTACGCGCGGACACGGGCTATATCGCGTATGACCAGGGTTACGGCAACACCGGCTCCTGTGAGAGCACGATCACCTTTCTCGACGGCGAAAACGGCGTTTTGCGGCATCGGGGCTATCCGATCGAGCAACTCGCGCAGCACAGCGATTTCGTCGAAACCGCCTACCTGATCATTTACGGCGAGCTGCCGGACGCGGAAAAGCGCAAGGCCTTCGGGCTGTTGCTGCGGCAGAATGCGGCGATCGAGACGCAGATGCAGAAGGTCTTTGAGGGCTTCCCCAAGGATGCCCCGCCGATGGCGATGCTCTCGTCGATCGTCGGTTCGCTGGCGGCCCATTATCCGCATCTGGCGACAAATAATTTCGAGACGGATCTGAAGAATTTCGACCTGGCGGCCGCCATGGCGATTTCAAAAATTCGCACGATCGGGGCGATGCTCTACCGCTATCAGCGCGGCTTGCCCTACGTGTTCCCCAAGCAGGAACTCCCGTTCTGTAAGAATTTCCTGCACATGATGTTTTCCGAGCCGTACCAGGATTTCGTCGCAGCCCCGGAAGTGGCGAAGGCGCTGAATCTCCTGCTGCTGTTGCACGTCGATCACGAGCAGAACTGCTCCACCTCGACCGTGCGTATGGTCGGTTCGAGCGCGGCCAATCTCTTCACCTCCATGGCCGCCGGCATCTGCGCCCTTTCCGGGCCGTTGCACGGTGGTGCGAACACGGCGGTCATGCACATGCTGCAGTCGATTCATGACGAGGGCGACGACGGCACGCGTTTCATCGCCGCTGCCAAATCCGGCAGCAAGAGCAACCGCCTGATGGGCTTTGGCCACGCGGTTTACCGGAATTTCGACCCCCGCGCGAAAATCATCGGCAAGGCTTGCGACGAGGTCCTCAAGAAGCTCGGGAAGAAGGATCCGCTTCTCGACATCGCCAAAAACCTCGAGCAAGCCGCGCTGCACGACGAATATTTCGTCTCCCGCAAGCTGTATCCCAACGTCGATTTCTATTCCGGCATCATTATGCGCGCGCTGGGCATCCCGATGAACATGTTCACGGTGATCTTTGCGATCGGTCGCGCACCCGGGCAGATCGCCAACTGGCGTGAAGTCGCGGCCAACCCGAAAGGCCGGATCTATCGACCCCGGCAGATTTACGCCGGCCCGGTTAAACGGGACTACGTGCCGATGGCCCAGCGGGGTTGATCGGGGCGGGCCCGCTTAGGGCTTCGTCGCCGCCGGCTCTTTCTTTTCCATTGGATGGAAGAGTTCGTCGGTGGTCAATCCCGTCAGGCCTTTGAGGCCGCTCAGCAGTTTCCAGAACGCGAGCATCATCACGATCATGCTCGGCACGACAATGACGGGCCAGCTGAGCATATGCATGCGTCCCAGCTCGGCGTTGAACTCCGTTGTGCCGGGCGGGCTTTTAAGGAGATAGCGGGCGAGGCCGAAATTGAGGGCCGCGCTCATGACAAATCCACCACCGAGCCAGAAGCTCGCCCGGGCCAGCAGCCGGGCAAAGGCCGACTCGTTACCGCGCGCCGCCAGGATGGCGTTGATCCGGTTCACATCCATGAGCTGCTCGCTGTAAATCATTTCCCGGACGAGCGGGGTTTTGGTCCGCCCGGAAAGAATCACCGCGGCGCCGATGGCGAGGGGTACGCCGGCTTCTTTGACGGCAAACCAGAAGCCCCCGACTTTCAGGAAGTTGAGGCCGCCGGTGAGCAGCACGCTGACAAAGCCCAGGATCGAGATGAAATTGGCCCGGCGGCGGCGGCGGTAGTCGTAGAGCCCATAGCCGACGGGAAACGCCAGGGCCACGATCATTCCCCAACCGGGCCCGAGTGTGCGCTCGCCGCTGAGCTTCGTCAGCACGAGCGTCGGCAGGGCGAGGTTACAAATCAAATTGAGAAACAGGTTCTCCTTGGCTTTGGGTGGGGGAGGCGGCACGGGTGGCGGGAATTAAAAACCATGGAATCAGGAAACCGGAAAGGGGCGCGAGCTGCATTTTCCTAGTTTCCTGCCCCCTCAATTTCTGCCACGTTGACCACCCCATGATTCTCCTCGGCGTCAATATCGACCACTGCGCGACCGTGCGGCAGGCACGTTACCGGCAGGCTGCGTCCACGACGGGCGGCGCGGTCGAGCCCGACCCGGTGACCCTGGCCGTGCTCGCGGAACGCGCCGGTGCCGATGGCATTACGGTCCACCTGAGGGAGGACCGCCGTCATATTCAGGAACGCGATGTCTGGCGGCTGCGCGAGACGATCGCCACGCGGCTCAATTTTGAAATGGCCTGCACGCCGGCCATGGTCGAATTCGCCCTCAAGCTGAAACCCGAATCCGTCTGTCTTGTGCCGGAGAACCGCACCGAGGTGACGACCGAGGGCGGCCTCGATATCGTGGGCAATCGCGAACGGGTGGAAGCCGCCACGGATGCAATGAATGCCGCCGGCATTGTGACCAGTTTGTTCATCGACCCTGACGCTGCTCAGATCGAACTGGGAGCTCAATTGGGCGCGCCCTGGATCGAACTGCACACGGGAGCCTATGCGGAAGCCTATTACTCCCAGCGCCGTGCCGCGGAGCTGGCCCGTCTTGTCGCCGCGGCGAAGCTCGGCGTGCAGAGCGGACTTACGGTGAACGCGGGCCACGGCATCAATTACGTCAATGTCGCGGAAGTGCGCACGATTCCGCATCTGCATGAACTCAACATCGGCCACAGCATCATCAGCCGGGCGCTCTTTACCGGGATCGAAGAAGCGGTCCGGGAAATGAAAGCGCGGATGAACGGCTGAAAAGTAGCGAGGAGTGAGTAGCGGGTAGCGAGCATGTACGCCTCTCCGTCCGCCCCTCATTGACTACTCGCTACCCGCAACTCACTCCTCGCTACTTCCCCATGAACCTCTCTCTTCCTCCCGGCGGCGTCCTGTTGGGCCTCGGTTGCGACCTCATCGAAGTGGCGCGCATTCGCCAGGTGCTCGAGCGGCATGGCGACCGGTTTCTCGACCGCGTGTTTACCGAGGAGGAACGGGCATATTGTTTCAGCCTGGCGCAACCCCACAAACACCTGGCCGCGCGTTGGGCGGCGAAGGAGGCGGTCTCGAAGACGTTCACGACCGGCATCGGGGCGGAACTGGGCTGGAAATCGGTTTCCATTTATCACGGAGAGCGCTCTGAGCCGCTCGTCCGCCTGGATGAAAAAGGCCAGCTGCTGCTCCACAAAGTGGGCGCTTCGCATGTGCTGGTGAGCCTTTCCCATACCGAAACGTCCGCGATGGCCGTTGCGGCCCTGGTCCGGGCCTGATTGATCCGCCATGGACGAAAACGACGAATCGCGCCCGCTGCCGCAGACGAAGCCCTCCACGATCCCGTCGTGGGTCATGCTCGGGTTTTTGCTCGGTGTTTCGTTCATGTGGTTGCTGCCCCGCCCAACTCCTCCGGCGAAGGTCATCCCGGCCGTGGAGCCGCGCCCGGAATTGAAAGCTCCCGCCGCGCCGCGCTTCACGGCGATCGAGGCGGTATTTACGGAATGGGGGCAGGCGGCAGTCTGGGGAAATGACCTGGCCGAAGTGGCACTCTGGAACCCCGAGTCGCAGAATTATACCGATTTCTTTGAAGTGCTGCGCACGGAAAAAGGTTATTATTTCCGTTCCCTTTCGCGGCTGACCCGCCCGGTGATCAACCGGGGGATGAAGTCCAATTCGCCGTTGCTGTTCACCGAAACCGAATCGCACCGGCAGGAATGGCTGAAACAGGTGGCGGATGAAAACGCCCGGACATTGTCCAACGCGGCCCGCCAGATTTTTGGTCCCGCGCAGAAACCAGAGGTGGTCCCGCCGCCGACACCGGGGCTGTCGCCGGCTGCGTCGCAGATTGCTCCAAAATAATCGCCGGCCCATGTCGTTGCCAAGCTACCCGATTCTTTCCTGTGACGAGGCCCGCCGCTTCGAGCAGCAGTTATTTGGTGGCGATGAAACCAAGGAATGGCCTGCGATGCAGCGGGCTGGTTGCGCCGTCGCCAATGCTGTCGTGTGCGATTTCGAGGAGCTGGGGGGCTTTCCTTCCCTCGGCCGGGTGCTCGTGCTGGCGGGCAAGGGCCACAACGGCGGCGATGCCTTGCTGGCCGCGCGGGCGATTCTGACGCGTTTTCCTGAGGCGAGGGCAGACGTGCTGCTGGTGTTTGGCGAACGGGCGCTGCGTCCGCTCGCACTTCAATCGTACCAAGCGCTGGTCCATGCGGCCCCGGGTCGGGTGCAGGTGGTGAAGGATCGGAAGGGGTCGTTGGCGGCCCCAGGCTATGACCTCTGCCTGGACGGTATTTTCGGGTTTCAATTTCGGCCGCCGGTCCCGGCCCGTATCGCCGCTTTGCTGGCAACCGTGAACGCCTTGCCGGTGCGTTTGCGGGCGGCGGTTGACCTCCCCAGTGGAGTGGGTGGCAACGCGGTGTTTGCAGCGGATTTCACGTATGCTACGGGCTGCGTCAAAACCCCGCTGCTCGAGGAACGAAACGCGGGACGAGTGCGGTATCTCGATCTGGATTTTTTCAAGGGGACTGAAACCGCGGCTGAGCGGGTGCTTACCCGCGAAGTGCTGGCGCCACTGGCGGGTTTGCGCGCCCCCTACAGTGACAAGCGGACTTATGGGCATCTTTTCCTCATCGGAGGATCACGCTGCTATCCCGGCGCGGTGCTGATGAGTGTGCTGGCCGCGCTGCGCAGCGGGGTGGGGCTGGTGACTGCGTTTGTGCCGGAGTCGCTGGTGCCGGCTTATGCCGCCCGTGCCCCGGAGGCGATGTGGGTGGGATGGCCGGAAACACCGGAGGGTGGCCTGGCCCTGGAAGGCCAGCATTTGTTGCGCGATCGCTGGCAGCGGGCCACGGCCCTCGCGATCGGCCCGGGACTCGGCCGTGAAGCGGAGACACTCGCACTCGTGACCGAGATCGCGAAAAGCTCGCAGATGCCTTTGCTGCTCGATGCCGATGCGCTGCAGGCCGGGACCGTAACGGCCGGGAGTGCGCCGCGGATCCTCACTCCCCATGCCGGGGAATTTACGCGAATTGCAGGTGGGATCGAACTGCCGGAGTTTGCCGCGAAAACGGGTGCGACGGTGGTGTTGAAAGGACCGGTGACGAGGATCAGCGGCGCCGGAAAGGGCGGGTCGAAGACCCGCCCTACGGTCTATCATTCCTTTTTCGGCGGTCCGGTTCTGGCCCGCGGCGGAAGCGGCGATTTGCTCGCCGGGCTGATCGGCGGTCTGTTGGCGCAAACGCCTGAAGACCCTTTGCTCGCCGCTGCTCGCGGGGTGGTATGGCACGGATTGGCGGCGGATTTGCTGGCCAGGGCTCATGGGCAAACGGCGGTCCAGACAACGCAATGGCTCGACTCTCTTCCGGCGGTTTTGCGTGATCCTTCAGCGTAGTTCGCTGAATCTTTCAGGAAATTTTTCAGGACAAAGAATTGGGTCGCGACCCGGCGAAGCGACCCGCAGCGTCGGTGAATGAGTAGTGAGTTGACCGAACAGCAGGCGTTTTTGGTTCTGAATGCCCTGCCTAATATCGGTCCGATCACCCTCAATCGCTTGCTGGAGGAGCTCGACGGCGATCCGCGCGCGATCTTTACGGTCGGAGCGCGTAGGCTGGAATCGGTCAAAGGGGTCGGTCCGGCCATCAGTGGGACGATTGCATCCTGGCGCCAACACTTCGATCTGGCGCGGGAGGAAGAACGCATGGCCCAGTCCCGGGTGACATTTGTGACGACACGCGACGCCGGCTATCCCAAATTGCTCAGGGAAATCAACGATCCGCCCATTGGGCTCTACCGGAAAGGCCAGTACGAGTTTGGGCATCCCTGTGTCGCGATCGTCGGATCTCGGCGCACGACTCTTTACGGGCAAAGCGTGGCGAAGAAACTCGGCATGGAACTCGCCCGTCTGGGGTTTTGCGTCGTGAGCGGCCTGGCGCGCGGGATCGACACGGCTGCGCATGAGGGCGCGTTGTCGGTTGGCGGCAAGACGGCGGCGGTTTTGGGGACGGGGATCGACCTCATCTATCCACCCGAGAATCTCGCACTTTACCGTCAGCTCGAGGAATCCGGCGCGGTGTTGTCGGAATTCCCGTTTAGCCGGCGCGCCGACAAGCAATCCTTTGCGATGCGCAATCGCATTGTCGCCGGCTGCTGCGAGGCGGTGGTCGTCGTGGAGAGCGATGTCAGTGGCGGGGCGATGATCACCGCCCGATTTGCCGGCGAGCAGGGTAGGCAGTTGTTCGCCGTGCCAGGACGCATCGACCAGTCGACCAGCGCAGGGTGTCACCAGTTGATTCGCGATGGTGCGACGTTGCTTACGAGCGTGGACGACCTTTTGAGCGAATTAAATTACCTGGATGGCCTGCGTCCGGCGCCGATTGGCGAAAAGGCGGCCGATGTCGCCGCCGGCCGGCCGGCCAACCTGACCGATGAAGAAGCCCGGGTCTTCGATTGCTTTCGCGGCGGTTCCATTCTTTCGCCGGATGCCCTGACGAATCAAACGGGTTTATCCGCCGCCCAGTTGTCGTCGACCCTGATGATGCTCGAACTCAAGCGCCTGATCGTAAAGCGCGCGGATGGAGCCTTTGAGGCGCGCGGCTGAGGATGACGGGCTTCAGCCCGGCGGCCAGGTCATCTGCCGTTTAGCCAGGAGATGGACGTGAAGATGAGGCACGGTTTCGCAGGCGTGCGGACCGTTGTTGATCACAAGGCGGAAACCTTCGCCCAGGTTGAGCTTCTTGGCGACAACGCCCGCCACGGCGAGCAGGTGTCCCAACACCGGTTCATCGGCTGGCGTCGTGGCCGCGACGCGGGCGATGAGCCTTTTGGGAATGATCAACAAATGTACCGGTGCCTGTGGCTGGACGTCGTGGATCACGATGCACTGGTCGTCCTCGTGCTCGATCTTGGCCGGGATTTCCTGATCGATGATGCGTTGGAAGATGGTCTTGGGCATGATGGAGAATTTAGCCCACGGAACACACGGAATACACGGAAAATACAGGTTCCACTTCCGTGTCTTCGGTGTGTTCCGTGGGCAACTAGAGAAACAACAGCTGCAAATTGGTGCTGCGGGAGGTGCGGGCGGCGGCGAGATCGCGGATGAAGGCGAGGGCCTCTTCGTAGTCGCGCTGGCGGCGGGGAGTGGCGCGACGAGTCGGTGGAATCAGCGCGGGACGAAGATTTGTCACGAGCAGGGTCGCTTCACGGTAACGTGCGAGATGTTTGAGGCCGGTCATGAGTTCGGCCCGGGCGAAGAGCGGTGTGGACGCCGTGGATGTGAGAGCGGCGTCCCAGTGGAAAAACCCTCGCTTGGGCAGATGGGTGAAAAGCTTGGCGAGCAGCAGTGCGGCCGCGGCGTTGAACTCGGTGTCGTATTTGGCAGCGAATTCCGGATGCAACGCGGTCTGGGCCTCGAGCTCAGTCAGGCTGAACGTAATCGCCCCCTTGATCTGATCCGCGAAATAGAGGTCGTGATTGGTGACGTGGGCAAAAAGCGCGTTGATGAACTGCAACCGGCGCAGGTTCTGGCGGGAGGGGGCGGGCATGACGGGATCAAAAAGTAGCGAGGAGTGAGGAGCGGGTAGCGAGCATCAGAAATGGCGGATGCCTCCATGCTCGCTACC
>CAMAUY010000095.1 GCA_945861565.1 Akkermansia muciniphila | reverse complement strand
AAACGGAGTATCCAAGAGGCCACTAAAGAAGAACGAAGCGTTACGGACCCGTGTGGAGGAAGATCTTATGAACCTCAACAATAATCCAGAGTTGGTGCGTTCATTTTTTATGGCAGAAAGTGTAGTCTATGCTAAAGACTGATCAGTAACTCTTTATTACACCGTCACAAACACATATTTTCGAAGGATGGATATCCGATGTCGCATTATAACATGAGCGGTAGCCTCACAACTCAAGGACCCCGATGCGACCCGGATCTGCGGTCGAATGTTCAGACTGGGTGCGGGTTTACGCTGATTGAGCTGCTGGTGGTCATCGCGATCATCGGAATTCTGGCGGGGATGCTCTTACCCGCGCTTTCCGCGGCGCAGCAACGGGCGAAAGGTACCCAGTGCATCAACCAGACCCGGCAACTGGGGTTGGCGTTGCAGATGTACGCGCAAGACAACCATGGAATGATACAGCTGGGCTCCGAGGTGACGACTTCGAGCCCAAACCGTGTTCCCAATACGTGGGGAGCCCTGCTATTCACCAATGCAAGCCATCTCGGCCTCAATTTGTTTGTTTGCCCGACCTACAAGCCCAAGCGGTTCGCAGATTGGTTCCGGACGTACGGCGCGCGGTCGGATCCGCCAAATGAATACTATCGGGGCGTGATCTCCGGTGTCGAAGTCCTTGGATTTTTGAAGACCGAGACTGTTGAACGTCCATCGGATTATCTACACCTTGCAGACACGACAAGCCTCGCGGTCGGAGGCTTTACCGAGGAGCAGTTGCACTATTTCAGGGCCGATACGACCAATGTATTGGCGCGGCATTCCAAGATGGTGAACGGGTGGTTTCTGGATGGGCATTCCGAAGCCTGTGGTCGGAAACGTATGGATAGCCTCGGTATTCCAAGTCTTTTCTATGACTCAGTCCGTGGCTACTATTGGTAGAGTCACGTGCGCAATAAGTAAGTAGCGGCAATCGCCTCCACCGTAGGCACTGAGCCCAACCGTTGGTTGGCAAACGCCCCAATTTGACCAAAACTCTCAAAGCGGCAGGCGGATGAAGTGAGGGAATTTTCAAGTATTTCAAGGCGAATAAATTCATAGTGAATATGTTTAGAAAATTGCTGAACCTGTGGATTTTTCTAGGGTTTTTCAGCACCGGTTTAGTTGCCGATCTCCTTCCGATCCCGTCATTTGAACCGGACTTGGCCCAAGTGGCTTATCTTAGGCGAAGTCTCGCTCTCTTGCAGTCATCGAGCCCTTCGAACAGGCCCGATTTCCGGATACTCATCTATGGGCAATCTTTTTCCGCGGGCCCGTGGTCGGAGCTCCTCGTGACGGAGCTAAAAACAATGTATCCAAACGTTAACTTTATCCTGACAAACAGCGCGATTGCCGGATTGACGGCGTGGTCTCTGAGTTATTCGGCGAATGCTGACATTGGACCCTGGCAGCCGGATCTCGTGTTTTTCAACACGCTCTTCGATGAACCCGATTCCTACGAACGATTGTTTAAGACCATCCGACAATCGTGCATCGCCGATGTCGTTATTCACGCCGACCCCCCGCGGAGCGAGATCCAGCTTAACGAATCGTTGGACCCCGAGGTCATCACGCGCGAAAGCTACTTGGTATTGAAGAACTATTTCTGGTGGCCGGAAATCGCCAACCGATACGCGAATTGCTTCGCGGACATCCGCACTCCCTGGAAGCAATATTTGATTGAGAACGGGCTGCGGTTCGACAGCGTCCTGGTGGAGGACAAGGCCCACTTTAACGAGAATGGCCAAAAGCTTCAGAGCAAGTTGCTTGCGCCGTTCTTCAAGCCCCGCAATTTTGAGCTGCCCTTCGATCCCTGGAACTGCGACCGCGTTGTGACGCGGCAGATCGGTTCGGAATTGCAGTGGAAGGATGGCGTCCTCGAACTGAAAATTCTGGGGAATCGTGTGGATGTGGAATATGTGTCGGACGCTCCGCCGAATTCACCGGCGTATTCGTATACAATCGACGGAAAAGCGCCGATTGATGCCGGAGATTTGTTCGGCTTTGACCGGGCATCCCGCAGTTATTGGTTCGGAGTCTGGCCCGGCATATTGTATGTCGAAAGTGCCGCGCCGCTGCAGGAGGAGTCCTGGACCTTGCAAGTGCTGGATATGAATACTGCCGACGGCGATGTTACCTACCGTATCACCGGTTCAAAAACCGGATTCGACGGAATTGGATCCAGTCTTCGCCCGTTTGTCTCCGACTCGAAGCGAGTTGTTATTTCGGCGGATATGCTGATGGCATACAAGGATTACGTGGCTACGCAGCAGAGGCCTCCGGCGGGTTGGGAAATCCACTTTGACAGCGTGCGAAGGTCCATCGACACATTCAAGCCGTTCTCGTCACCGGCTCCCGGCGTCCCGGCTGTGCAAACCCTGTTTCTGAGCTCCTCAGATTCGGAACATACACTCCGAATACAATGTGCCTCGGGAAAACCAAGTGGCATTCGAGCGATCCGGGCATACAGCCCATCGGGTCATGCTGCATTGGCGAACACCGTTCGGGTCCTGCCAAACGGGGGAGAATTCACCATCCGACGCTCGAATTCTTCCATACTCATCTCGTGGCCGACGACGTGGGGCGTGGGCAGGGTTCAACGGAGGATCGCACTCGCGCCGAGTGGAGTTTGGACGGACCTCGATCATCCATTTGTTCAAGTGGGTAACCGCTATGAGATTAGTCGCCCCCTGGACGCATCAGGCGGATTCTTTCGGTGGAATCCGTGATGGCCTGGCCTGCACAGAAGAGGGGTTCAAATGTTTTAAACGGGGCGAGATTGTGGCTTGTTACTGCCCTTAACTCGCGCGATTCTTCTAAGAACAAGCAGATCTGGACAAATCATGATCTGCCTATCCGTGGAGCATCAATGGTAACTATTCAGCACTTATTCTGGCTGTTGTTCCATCGGTCCAAGGCCCCTTATTCCCGCAGAATACACACAATCGCTTGCAATTGACGCTGATCCACGGAATCTGTGGGCACCGCCGATGATCTTCAGCACCAATCCGTTTCTCCTTTTTTTCGTCGCGGTAACCCTTTTGTACTGGCTGGTGTCCCGAAGGGCATCGCACCGCAACCTCCTTCTGTTCGCCGTCAGTTTATTTTTCTACGGATGGTGGGACTGGAGATTTGTCGGGCTCCTGCTCGTGACCGGAGGGTTGGATTATTATGTGGCCCAACGGATCGAGGATTCCATCGATGATCGGGGACGGCGTCGGTGGTTGTGGATAAGCCTGGCTTCCAATCTCGGTGCCCTCGGGTTTTTTAAGTACGCAGGTTTCTTTATTGATTCGGCCAGTGTTCTGCTGACGAAAATGGGCATTTCGTGGAGTCGGCCGATGCTGGAAATAGTCCTGCCGGCCGGAATCTCGTTTTATACCTTTCAAGCCCTGGGCTATGCCATAGACGTCTATAGAAAACAGATCCGCGCGGAACGGGATCCAATCCGATACTTTGCGTTTCTCACATTTTTTCCGCAACTCGTGGCCGGGCCCATCGAACGCGCGTCGTTCCTGATGACGCAGTTCGTCGAACCTCGGCGTGTTTCCCAAGCCCTGGTTCAGCAGGGCGTCTGGCTCATGGCCTGGGGATTCTTCATGAAAGTGGTGATTGCCGACTATTTAGCGCCCTTGGTGGATCTCGCCTTCGGTTCGGTCGCTCCGTGGCGCATGGGTGTCATCGCTGGAACGCTGGCGTTTGGCGGACAGATCTACTGTGATTTTGCAGGATACTCCACGATCGCCAGGGGTGTGGCTAACACCATGGGGTTTGAATTGTCTCCGAATTTCGCGCAACCTTATCTTTCTTCCAGTATCCAGGAATTCTGGCGGCGCTGGCATCAGACTCTGTCCACTTGGTTTCGAGATTATGTCTATATCCCCCTGGGTGGCGATCGCGCAGGGGATACCCGGACGTTTTTCAATGTGGTCGCGACGTTCACGCTTGCGGGGCTCTGGCATGGCGCCAGTTGGACCTTTGTTTTATGGGGCCTGTGGCATGGGCTGGCACTGGGGTTCTATCGGCTCTGGCAACGGTTTCGCCCAGCGGGCTGGAAAATTCGAATTCCCGGGTTGGGCTGGCTGGTCACGATGGCAGTCGTTGCCCTGGGCTGGTTGTTCTTTCGCGCCCGTTCGCTCGATCAAGCGTTGGCCATGCTGCGTGGACTCGGGGTGCCAGACGGGCCGGCTTGGGGCGGATCGTTGGTTACCGCTGTCGCGTGGGGCCTTGCGGGTGTCGCTGTCGTGGATGTTTTCCAACGCCGATGTCCGTGGAGTCGCGTCAAGGATTGGTCGCCCATGGTCCGTGGCGCTATTCAGGGAGTACTGCTCGTTCTGATAATCTCCAGGTGGGGAAAGACGGCTTCGAGTTTTATCTATTTTCAATTCTAAGAAGTATCGCCCCATGAGTATCCAGCAAGAACCAGAGGCCCCGTCGATGATCAGTCATACCTATGAGCCCGGATGGAAACAGGCGGGATTATTGGGAGTATGGACGGTTGTGACCGTACTCACGGTTGCCGCGATGCTCCGAGCCGGACTTGTCATGAAGGCGCTTCCTCCCGCGAGCCTCCGACAGGATCCAGACTCGGTGATCCTGGGAACCAAGGGAAAGATGGCCCGGGAGAAGGATTCGGCAGCAGTGGTATTTGTCGGAGACTCGTCGTGTCTGGTCAATGTTGACATGTCAACTCTCCTGGAGGCGGGTGGCGTCCGGGGCGTGAATCTCGGGTTGTTAAGTTATCTCAGCATTGATTCCTTTGGACGAATTGCCCAGGAAGCCGTGAAATCTCGTGGGCAGGGAAAGATTGTACTGGTGGTTCATCCAGAAGCGCTGCGACTGGCGGCTGTTTCGCCACCGCATGAAAAGCTTCTCGCGGATATTTTCGACGATAAGCCCGTGGAGATCTGGGGATCACCGAATCCTGTGGCCCGGATCCTTGGCTTCGATGAATTCCGTGACCGCGTGGGGAACCGAATTATTCCAGAGCCCTTGCGCGGTGCCTTTGGAGCGCACTACGGATTTTCGATCGACCTCGAGAAGGAGTTGCTTCAATCACGTGGAACCATGCAGGAAGCCCGGACTTTTAATGCCAACGGCGAAACGGCCTCCGGTGAATATCGATTGGCAACGAGGATTGAGTCCGAGTGTCGCGGGTTTCGCGGGCGGCTCCCGGTTGGCACGCGAGCCCGAATTATCATCAGCCCGGTTCCAGCGTCCATTGCGCGAAAGAATCACGAGAGCCAGATGGACGAATTCCAGGCCCGTTTGGAAAGCTGGCTGGGCGCGGACCCGTGGGCCTCCAAAATGCCGGCGGTTCTTCCAGATACCGAATTTGCAACGGTGACGCATCTTCTGCCGGAGGCGTCGATCAAGTACAGCCGGGTGCTACGGGAGAGATTGATTGAGTGGCAGTAACGCTTAACCCCCGCCTGCGGTGTTGTTCAGTTCCACAGGCTTTCCAGTGACAATGGATCGTTCCTCAGCTTCACAGATCTCGACGGCCGTCGCACCGTCGGTCAGCGTCACGGTGCGCGGTGCGCGCCCTTGCCTCACACAGTCCAGGAAATAGGTCAGTTCCCCAACGTAGCCGTCGCCGCCGGCTGGCCGCACCACCTGGGGCGCTTGACCCGGGGTGAATAGTTTCAACGCGTCGGTGCCGCGATCCAAATTGTAATCGGCGGTCGCCTGTTCAAAATTGACGGTGTACTCCATGTGGAAGCCGTAGCCGGGAGCCATGCACCAGCTTCCTTCCGCACTCACGGTTGCTCCGTCGGCCGTTTCGATCAAGGCCACCACATGGTCAATCGCTCCACTGACCTGACGGTATCCCGAAGCCATGACTCGCCGGGGGCGACCGAAGCAATACTGGATGAAGTCGATATCGTGTACGTGTAGATCGAGCAGGGCGCCTCCCGAGTCGTCACCCTTGAGGAAATGACTGTGTCCCCACGCCGGAGGCTCAGCGACCCGACGGAATCGGGCGGCCCGCACCCTTCCGTATCGGCCGGAATCAATGGCTTCCTTTAACCAGGCCCATTCCGGCCAAAATCGCATGCACATGGCCGGCATGGCAATCACCCCGGACTGAGCCGCTGCCCGGGCGAGTTGATGCGCTTCGACACTGGTTCGCGCCAGCGGCTTTTCGATAATCATCGGTTTGCCGGCGGCGATGGCCGCCAGGCCGAGGTTCACATGGGTCCGGGTGGGAGTGCAGATATCCACCACGTGTAGGGTCGGATCCGCGAGCAAGGCAGCAGGATCTCGGTAGGCCGTTACGTCGGACAGGTCGAGGCGAATGCCATTTGGATCGCCCACGTTGCCGCCAACATGGGTGAGGTCGCCGTCGAGGTTGCGGCCACTCGGATTGCAAATCGCGGTGATGCGAGCCCCCGGAATCAACCGGTAAGCCTTGATATGCGCTGCCGCCATGAAACCAAGCCCGATGATGCCAATATTGAACATGTTGGATGGCACGCTAACAGGGAACGTGTTGGGGCATGCAAACCATTTGTCCGAAATCCGACCCTTGCCAAACGGATCCTATAGATTGCCTCTCGGGCGATTTCTCAGTAATCAGCTGTTGGCGTTCGCGATCCGACGTTACTCTTGAAAAAAACGGGGCTATTTGTGGAATGAACTTTACAGTTCACACTCTTCGGTTCTCCGTTTCCATCCGCTTTGTTGACTATGGCGCCCACTCTTCAATCGCAAAAGATGTCGCACTCTCGGTTTTTGAACCGGGAGCTCAGTTGGCTGGAATTTAACCAGCGAGTGCTCGATGAGGCGCTGAATCCAGACGTCCCCCTGCTCGAACGGGTGAAGTTCTTCTGCATCTGTCACTCGAACCTTGATGAGTTTTTTGAAGTGCGGGTTGCGGGACTAAAGCAGCAGATCGAAAGCGAAGTGGTCGAGCGGGGACCCGATGGTCTCACGGCTTCGGAAACCCTCCGCCAGGTGCTGCGTCGCACGCGCCGCTTGGTCGAGGTCGCGGATGCTTGCTGGCGGGATCAGTTGATTCCTCGGTTGGCCGACCAGGGAATCCGCTTCCTCGAGTTTGCACAATTGGACGAGACGGATCGGGCCTGGCTGGAGAACTATTATCAGAAGCAGATCCATCCGGTGCTGACGCCCCTCGCGGTCGATCCATCCCATCCTTTTCCGCATTTGCTCAATAAGTCCCTGAATCTCGCGGTTCGACTGAACCTGACGCAGAACGGAGTCTTCCTCCGGCGGTCCGCGTTTGTCCAGGTGCCACGGGTGTTGCCGCGCCTGGTCAAGTTACCGCGCGCAGACAACAGTCGGCAGGACTATGTGTTTCTCGCGCACGTGATTGAGGGCAATTTGACGCAACTTTTTCCGGGCACCACGATCGAGGGATGCTGGCAGGTTCGCGTGACGCGCAACTCGGAGCTCTATATCGACGAGGAGGAGACCTCAAACCTCTTGAAGGCGGTGGAGAACGAATTGCACAACCGCCGTCGCGGGGAGGCGGTTCGGTTGGAAGTCGAGCGGGAATGTCCTCCGGATGTGCAGCAGTTCCTGCTCGAGCAACTGGGGCTCACGCCCGAAGACCTCTTTGTCATCGAGGGTGAAGTCAATCCGATTCGACTGATGGCGATTCTCGAGGGGGACCACTCCCCGGAGTTGCGCGATGCCCCGTTCATCGCCCCGATCCCCGCCTGGGCGCGGGGTTCGGAGGACCTCTTCCAGTTGATCCGCGAGCGGGACCGGATGTTGCACCATCCCTATGAAAGTTTTGATACGGTCATCCGGTTTCTCCACCAGGCGGCGACGGATCCGCATGTCTTGGCAATCAAACAAACCCTCTACCGCACGGGAGGGGATGCCCGGGTGGTGGGGGCTTTGATGGAGGCGGCGCGGAACGGCAAGCAAGTCACCGCTGTCGTGGAATTGAAGGCACGGTTTGATGAGGCGAACAATATCCAGTGGGCGCGCCGCCTTGAGGAAGCCGGGGTGCATGTCGTCTATGGTCTGGTCGGATGGAAGATCCATTGCAAGATCGCGCTGGTGGTGCGCCAGGATGAGGATCGCATTCGGCGCTACGTGCACCTGGCAACCGGCAACTACAATGCCTCCACCGCTCGATTTTATACCGATCTCGGGGTATTCACCGCCCGGCCGGAGTTCGGCGAAGATGCGACCAATCTGTTCAACCTGCTGACGGGCGTATGCCAGTTTCAGGGAACCCGCAAGCTGGTGGTGGCGCCCTACGAATTACATTCACGCCTCCTCGCTCTTATGGAACGCGAGGCCGGTCATGCCCGTCGGGGTATCCCGGGGCGAATCATTATCAAAATGAATTCCCTGGTGGATGGTGAAATTATCGAGGCTCTGTATGCGGCGTCCGCGGCGGGAGTCCAAGTCGATCTAATTGTCCGCGGCATTTGTTGCCTTCGCCCGAGCGTGGCGGGACTGAGTGAGAACATCACCGTTCGGAGCATCGTGGACCGATTCCTGGAGCATAGCAGGATATATTGGTTTGGGAATGGACTCCAACCGGAAGTTTACGTCGCGAGCGCGGACTGGATGCCGCGGAACTTCTTCCGGCGGATCGAAGTGGCTTTTCCGATCGAGGACGGTGTATTGCGCGAGCGGATTACGAGCGAGATATTGACGCATTCACTGGCGGACAACGTGAAGGCGCGCTTTCTCCAAGCGGACGGATCCTATTCGGCACTCAAGCAGAAGAAAGGCGGGCAATTTCATAGAAGTCAAAGTCGCTTCATGGAGATTGCGCTCGCTCGCCCGCGGTCCGCTTCGACTCGCCAGGCATCCAAGAAAGATGGCCCCCTGCTGCGCCCGAGACCCACTTGAGCGGATCTGAATCGTTCCCACTGCGCTACCTGGGTTCCTGTTGGGAGATACAGTGGAACGAGCCCAAGCCCCAGATGAGTTGGGAGGAGTCGATGCCCACGACGCGCCGGTCGGGAAACTCGCGCCGCAGAATTTCGAGGGCGCGGGGGTCATTCGGATCTTGATACGTCGGAACGAGCACCAGGCCGTTGGCGATATAAAAATTGGCATAACTCGCCGGCAGACGTTGGCCTTCATGTTCCATCCGCCGCGGCATGGGGAGCTCGACGATTCGCAATGGATTGCCCGCCTGATCCTTCATCGCGAGGAGCCGTTTCAAGTTCTCAGCCAGGGGTGCGTGGTTTTCATCCGTTGTGTCCTTTTCCACCACTGTCACGACCGTGTCAGGGCTGACGAATCGACAAAGGTCATCCACATGACCATCGGTGTCGTCACCCACTATACCCTCGCCCAGCCACAAGATTTGGGTCACGCCGAGAAACTCCCGGAGGTATGTTTCGATCTCAGACTTTGACAAGTTGGGATTGCGGTTGGGATTCAAAAGGCAGGCTTCGGTCGTCAGGAGCGTGCCACGGCCATTGACCTCCACAGATCCTCCCTCCATCACAATGCCGGGAGAAAATAGCGGCAGGTTGCGGAGACGCGCCACATGCCGGGGGATGGCGTCATCAAGGTCGAAAGGAGGGTATTTGCCACCCCAGGCGTTGTAATCCCAATCGACCACCGCACGCTCGCGCTGCCCGTTCGATTCGCGCACGAGGAAAATTGGGCCATGATCGCGGCACCACGGTTCGTAGGCCGGGAAATGATGGAGGAAAATGCGATCCACCGGGATCCGCTCTGTATTCAAAAAGCTCCGAACCCAGTCCGCCATTTCTGCATTCCAGACGTTTAGATGGACTTCTTCGACGGTAATCAACTCTCGGATCAGCGCGCCATAAACGCCGGGGACGGGTTCATATTTTCCGGGAAATGAAATCCCGTCGGGTCGGGGCCACGTGAGCCAAGTACCGCGATGGGGTTCCCATTCGGCGGGCATTCGATACCCGAGTGCGGCCGGTGTTCGGGGTGAGTTCATCCGCGGCTGAGTGAACCACGAATCTGGGGTGGAGCCCAACGGGATTTCGTCGCCGAGTGACCAGCACTTCGCTGGCGAACGATTCTCATTCGGAGTTAAACGTCCCATTTCCTTGATTTTTTCCCCGGATTACCTCCCTCGCGACGGATCGACTCCTCCGAAGGGAATTTTTCCCCTTCCGTTTTCCCGTCCGCCCCGCCTGAATCGGGGGGACGTGGCGCACTATCCAAAACACTACTGCGGAGTCTTTGGTATCTTCGGCCATCCGAATGCTGCCGAATTGACATACTACGGCCTCTATGCCCTTCAGCACCGCGGACAGGAGAGTGCTGGGATTGTGACCGCCGACGGCAAGCAGTTTGCAATCCATCGTGGCATGGGCCTTGTTCCCCAGATTTTTACCAAAGAGAAATTGCACGAGATGGTCGGATCGAGCGCCATCGGCCACACGCGGTATTCCACCACCGGATCTTCCAATCTCTCCAACGCCCAGCCGCTTACCGTCGATTGCGGCAAGGGCCATCTCGCTGTTGGACATAACGGAAATCTGACCAACGCTGCGGAACTCCGCGAAATACTGGAAGCGCAAGGTTCTATTTTCCAGACGACGGTCGACAGTGAAATCATCCTGCATCTGCTGGCTCAACCGCCCCGAAATGGTCATGACAGCGTCCTGTTGGATGCCGTTCGCCGCATTGAAGGGGCCTATTCGTTGGTGATTCTGACGGAGCGCGAATTGATCGGAGTTCGCGATCCCCATGGGTTCCGGCCGTTAAGCCTCGGACAGATGGACAACGGCGCGTGGGTTTTGGCGAGCGAGACTTGCGCGTTCGATTTGATCCAGGCGCGTTTCATCCGCGATGTGGAGCCGGGCGAGGTCGTCATCATCAACCAAAATGGTGTTCGCAGTGTCCAGGCGTTTCCTGAACAGACGCGGCGGGCCTTTTGCATCTTTGAGTACGTGTACTTCGCCCGGCCGGATTCGACGATCGGCGGTCGAAACGTCTACCGGACGCGGGTGGAAATGGGCCGGCAGTTGGCCCGCGAGCACCGGATCGAGGCGGATATCGTCGTGCCGGTTCCGGATAGCGGAAACTGCGCCGCTCTGGGGTATTCATTGGAATCGGGAATTCCCTTTGAAATGGCCTTCGTGCGGAATCATTACGTCGGCCGAAGCTTTCTCCAACCGTCCCAAATCATCCGGGACTTTGCGGTCAAGGTGAAACTCAACCTGATCTCCGAACTCGTGAAGGGGCGGCGGGTGATTATCATTGATGACTCCATCGTTCGCGGCACCACCAGCAAGGCGCGCGTCACCAGCCTCAAGGAGGCGGGTGCCGCCGAAGTGCATGTCCTGGTGAGCTGTCCGCCTCATCAGAATCCCTGTGTCTATGGTATCGATTTTCCGGATCGCTCAAAATTGATGGCGGCCAACAATTCCCTGGATGAAATCCGCCGGTACCTCAGCGCGGATTCCCTTGGGTACCTGTCGCTGGATGGAATGGTGAAGGCGACCGGACTTCCGAAGGACGGTTTTTGCATGGCCTGCTACGATGGGCGGTATCCGGTTCCCTTCGACCCGGGCTTGGATAAGCAGATCGTCGAGCGGCGCCGCAGCCGAATTGGATCGTTCAGCGAGGATGTTTCTCGGGCCCTGCAGCAGCCGCGTCTGCTCTGACCGGCCCCGCCCTGTTTTCTGGTGCCTCCGTACCGTGCGTGACGAAACCCAATCCCGTTCGCCCTCTCTCCTCCGCGAACTGCTTCGCGATGTTTCCCGATCGTTCTATCTCACTCTGCGCTTGCTACCGGGATCCGTTCGACCCCAGATCGGCCTCGCCTATCTGCTGGCACGAGCGACCGACACCATCGCCGATACGGGGGTCGTGCCGGTGGCGGATCGGATGTCGGCTCTCAACCGGTTGCGGCATCGGATCCAGGGGACATCGAATGACTCGCTGGGTTTGGAGCGCTTCGCGACCGCGCTGGACGAAAGGAGCACTCAGGCGGAACGGCACTTGCTAACCCGACTGGAAGAAGCTCTCGGAATCCTGGAATCACTCCCCGAGTCCGATCGTCGGGAAACTCGCCGAGTTCTCGGGATCATCACGAGCGGACAGGAGTTGGATCTGAGCCGCTTTGAAACCAAACGGCCGGCGGGTTCAGTCTACGCTCTTGCAGATCTTCGTGAACTCGACGACTACACCTATCGGGTGGCGGGGTGTGTGGGTGAGTTTTGGACGCGACTTTGCCGGGCGCATTTATTCCCGCGGGCACCTCTCGATGAATTACGTTTGGAAGCGGATGGAGTGCGGTTTGGCAAGGGATTGCAGATGGTTAATATTCTTCGCGATTTGCCGAAGGACTTGCGGTATGGCCGCTGCTATCCACCCGCGGACGCATTGGGGAAGGTGGGATTGGGCCCTTCCGATCTGCTTAATCCGGGAAACTGGGGCCGATTTCGTCCCGCCTATGCCGAGTTGCTGGGGATCGCCGAGGGGCATCTTAAGGCGGGTTGGAATTACACCAACGCGTTGCCACGGTCGCAGGTGCGGGTTCGATTGGCCTGTGCTTTGCCGATCTTGCTCGGCGTTAGAACCTTGGCACTGCTGAAGCGGGCCAACCCCTTGGACGCGACCCAGCGGGTCAAGGTGTCACGGGCGGAAGTTTCACGACTGATGCGCCGGATGGCACTGCGATACCCTTTTCCCGGTGCCTGGGACTCGCTGTTTGAGACGAGTCGAGAGGGCTGATGGGTGAAAAAGCACAATACTATTGACCGACCCCCTTGCCCTTCGTTCGGTGGGCTTTTTCTCCCGGCGGATGGACACTACCTTACGGACGTTTTATTCTTCAGGCCCAACCGGTGAATTTGTGGAGTTGCGTGCGCGTTACTGCCGCTGCTCAAGGGCGGGAAAGCGCTTCTGCGACCGCGCGGGCGAAATAGCTCAGGATCCAGTCGGCTCCGGCGCGTTTGATGGCCAGCAGGCTTTCATCGCGGGTCGATTCCAGATCGAGCCAGCCGAGCCGGGCCGCCGCGTGAATCTGCGCATACTCGCCGCTCACCTGGTAGGCGGCGACCGGCAGGCGGCTTTCTCGTCGCAGCGAGGCGATGATGTCAAGGTACGGTCCGGCCGGCTTGACCATGAGAGCATCGGCTCCCTCGGATTCATCGAGCAAGGCGTCCGCGACCGCTTCCCTCGGATTGCCCGGATTCAATTGATACGTTCGCTTATCGAGTGCCCGCGTGCCCGCGGCCCGCGCACTTCCCACGGCCTCGCGAAACGGGCCATAGTAGGCCGAGGCGAATTTTGCGCTGTAGGCCAGAATCCCGGTGGATTCGCACCCGGCCTGGTCTAGGGCCGAGCGGATTGCCCGGACCCGTCCGTCCATCATGTCGCTGGGCGCTACAAAATCGGATCCCGCACTGGCATGGAGGACCGCCATACGGGCGAGAATATCCACCGTCCGATCGTTATCGACGTCCCGCCCATCCGATGTGAGGACGCCGTCGTGGCCGTGGGATGTATAAGGATCCAGGGCGATGTCCGTGAAGAGCGCCAGCTCGGGCATTCGTTGTTTGACGGCCCGCACCGTCCGGAGCACGAGGCACTCCGCGTTCAACGCTTCGCTTCCCGAAGGGTCCTTGAGTTCAGAAGGTGTGACGGGAAAGAGCGCCACTCCCCGCACACCCAGCCGCAAAAGTTCATCACACTCTCGGAGCAAACAATCGAGCCCGTGCCGAAGCACTGCGGGCATCGATTCGATCGGAGTTGAGGGGCCGCCGCCTTCCCTCACGAACAAGGGGGCGATCAGATCCTCCGTCCGGAGATGAGTCTCCTGTACGAGCGATCGGATCGCCGGGTTTTGCCGGAGTCGACGGGGACGGCGCATGGGGAAAGGGTCGCGATTCACAGAGGCGGAGAGGCGGAGAGGTTAGCGGCGCCACCAACGGGTCGTGGCGCTGCTCTCGGCGGCTTGGGGCGCAAATTGGCGCATCAACAGCTGGCTGCGTGCGGCCGTGAGGGCCATGATGAATTCGTCGTAGCTGGCATACCGGTCCGCGGGATTCTTGGCCATTGACCGCACCAGGCAGTCGCTGGTTGCCTGGGAGAGTTCGGGAAGAATATGATTCGGAGGCGTCAGCGGCGTGTGGATGTGGGCGGCGATGACATCGTCAACCGAAGGGGCTTCGAACGGCACATGGCCGATCACGCAGTGGTAGAGAGTACCCCCGAGTGAATACATGTCGGCCAGGAAGGTGTCACCCTTTTGCTCGATTCGTTCTGGAGAAATGTAGTAGGGCGTTCCAAAAAACGGGGTGCCGTACTCTTTTTCCGCGTCGGTCCGCTTCGCCAGGCCGAAGTCGACGACCTTGGGCTCATTGTCCGCGCCAAAGAGAATATTGCCGGGCTTGATGTCGAGGTGCAGCAGTCCGTGCTTGAAGGCGACACTCAAGGCTCCCGCCACCTTGATTCCTACGTCCAAAACGTCGAGCTCCGGCAGTCGGCCGGCCCGTTCCAACCGGTCGTCCAGGCTTCCTTGATCGGCAAGTTCCATGACCAGAAATCGATCCGCTCCTTCGCGGTCGAACGTGTAGATGGCGATGATATTGGTGTGGTTCAGGCCAGCGCAGGCACGGGCTTCACGGGCGAACCCATCGACGGCGGCTTCGTCGCCCGCAAGCTCCTTTTTCATCAGCTTTACCGCCACTTCGCGGCCCAGCGTGGTGTCCCAGGCCCGATAGACGGTTCCCATGCCCCCGGACGCGATCTCGGAGCGGAGTTCGAACTGCCGGAGCATCCAGGGCATCATGACGGCGTGCTGGCACTTGGGGCAGGGGGCGGTCTGCAGGGGTTGGGTGTCGGCGGGAATGAAAACCCGGCCGCCGCAGGCTGGACAGGGCACCAGCTTTAAGGATTTGTGAGCAGACGACATTGCAGAGACATCAATCTATGCGAGAGACAGCCCTCGACAAGAGATCAAATGAGGGGATGGGAAGACATTCCTTCCGAAAAATTCATCCGCGACATACAAATCCGGGGCTGGCAATGTCGGGCTGTCCGTGAACTGCGACGATTACAGTCATGAATGGTGTGTGGCGCTTTACAAGCGTCAGGCGGCCGGCCTGATCCTTTATCGGTACGGTACGGTACGGAATGGAAAAACTGCGCGCCGGCTTGCGCAATTCGAGCTATGAACGAGAGGTACGACCTGAATTCACTGGAGACGCTATTGACTTCCTGGAAGCCCCGGATGCCGTCGCGTAGGCTCGCGCTGCCGTCAATCCAGCGAGAGGATGGGAATGCGGACGCTGCGGACGCTGCGATCGCGGGATCCTCGATGTTGCGATTTGTCCGGGTTGCACCGGCCTCCGTCATGGCTTTCCTTTCGATTCTCGCGCTCTCCTCTGCCCCGGCTGGTTTGCCTCCGGCGCTGGCGGATGTCGCGGGGTTTGGCAATGCTTCATTTATCGCTGCCATTCAGACGGCTGCGACCCATAGTGCGGCAAGCAATCTTGTCGCAGCCCGGTTTACCCTGACCAACCTCTCCCTGTCGCCCAGTCCCAAATCCTGCGGGTTGGGCACGAATCTCCCGTTCTGAACCCTACTATGTCGAAACCGTTTCCGACGGCTGGAAAAATCCAACCGGCCACCACCTCCGTCATCGCCAAACCCGGCATCTCCAAGTCTCCTCCGCCAACCGCCCCCGGGGAACCCGTGCCACCCCTCTACCGGCGGATTGACTGGATTACTTTCTGGGTCGTGACGTTGCTGTCCCTGGCCGGCTACCTACTCACGGTAGCCCCGGACCTGACGCTGGAAGATTCGGGTGAGCTGGCGACGGGTTCCATGTATGCCGGGATTCCTCATCCCCCGGGCTACCCGGTTTGGACGGTCTACACGTGGCTGTTCACCAAGTTGTTGCCGTTCTCGAATATCGCTTGGCGGGTGGCGGTGTCATCCGCGGTCGCGTCCGCCTTTGCCTGTGGCCTGGTGGGTCTGCTCGTCTCACGCGGTAGCTCAATGATCCTCGAGAGCATTGATTGGTTCCGCGATATTGACCGTCGCAACGAAGGATGGATCTGTCTCGTGGGCGGGGTCGTGGGCGGACTCCTGCTCGGTTTCAACGGCTATGTTTGGAGCCAGGCGGTCATCGTCGAGGTTTATACCCTCGGTGTGTTTTCTCTCATGTGCGTGCTCGCGTGTTTGTTCCGCTGGATGTACGCGCCGCACCAGCACCGTTACCTCTACTGGGCGTTCTTTCACTTTGGTCTCTGCTTCTGCAATCACCAGACGCTCCTCGTTGGGGCCATGGGCATTCAAGTTCTGATCGCCTATGCAGATCGCCGGATCGGTCGCGACCTGTTCCTGAGCAACACGATTATCTGGCTGGCCGTGCACTTCTTTAATGCGGTCGGCTCCTTGAATACCTTTCGGGACAACCCCGGCATCTCACCCGTCTTCAACCTCGTTGGCATCGGCTCCGCTTGTGCCGCTGTCTGGATGAGCATTGAGACGCGCGGGATCCTGGACCGGAGCAAAGTTGTCGTGCTCTGCGGCCTGTGTTTTGCGGTCGGGGCAGGCTTCTATTTCTATATGCCTCTCGCGGGCATGACCAATCCTCCGTTGCAATGGGGCTATCCGCGAACCTGGGAAGGGTTCATTCATGCCCTCACCCGCGGTCAGTATGAGAAAACGAATCCCGGCATCAGTATTTCCCAGCTTTGGATGTATGCCGAAGGGTGCGCCGAGGAGTTTAATTTTGCGAACCTCCTCATCGGTCTGGTGCCATTCCTTTTCTGGCAGAAAATTGGCCGACGCGAGCGGGGTTGGCTGGTCGGCTTGACGGCTGTCTACCTTTGCTTGGCGGTTGTGCTGCTCTATTTGCTCAACCCCACCAACGAGAAACAGAGCAAGGAGTTGGTCAAAGTCTTTTTCACGTCTTCACACGTCCTGATTGCAATCGGGGTTGGCTACGGGATCGCCCTAATCGCGGCGTGTTTGCTCTGCCGGTTTGAGGAGACACGCTATTGGCTGCTCCTCGGCGGAGCGGTCGCGTGCGCCACAAATTTGTATGAAGCCGTGCGGACATTTTCCGAGACCCATTTCGCCATCCTCCGCGCCGCCGCCGTGCTCAGCCTGGTATTGTCGGGATTGTTTCTATTGTTGGTGTTGATCCAGCGGCGGCGGGCCAACCTCCTACCATTCCTGGCGGTCTTCTTGCTCATCCCCACAGACTCCATTCTGTCGCACTGGGCTGACAATGAGCAGCGGGGCCACTTGTTCGGGTTCTGGTTTGGCCACGATATGTTCGAGACTTCGACCTTTAAGGGGACGGACGGAAAGCCCCTCTACCCAGAAATGGCCCGTGACGCCGTTCTGTTCGGCGGCACGGATCCGGGACGATTCAATCCGACTTACATGATTTTCTGTGAGAGCTTCATCAAGGCCCGAGACCGCCGGGATCCGAACTTCGACCGCCGCGACGTTGCCTTGATCACCCAGAACGCCCTCGCGGACCTCACCTATCTGATGTACATCCGGGCGCACTACAACCGGAGTGCGCAGGTCGATCCCCCCTTCTTCCAGGAAATGTTCCGCGGGAGCAAAAACCGGACGCTGGGGCGCTATTCTCTCCTTTCGAAGCTATCGAAGCCGTTGGACGATTTCTTCCTGGCCCTCGGCGATCGAATTGAAAAGAGGCGCCGGGTGGGGCCTTCCTTCTTCACCGCCGATCACTTTCAGAATCTCGACGGTTTCAAGGCAAAGATCGCCGCCGCCGGTGACCCGCTGTCGAAGTATCTCAAGGACACACTGGGGTCCGCCGCCACGGCGAATGCGCGAACCCTGGCCAAGGCCATGAACAAGCTCATTGACGGACCGCAGCTCTATGAGACCAACCGATTCTCCGGGCAAACGCTGAGTGAGCGGACGCAACGGTTCATCGCCCAGGATTTGAAAACACACAATCTTGTCCGCCTGAATCGGCTACTTCTGGAGGAGTGCTATGACGGATTGATCCACAAGAGTCCGGGCGGTTTATACCCGGACATGGAAGTGATCACTCCGACCATCGAAGATTCCAACAAGTGCTTCCAGGAATATATGTACGACGCACAGCGCCGGATGGCGGCCAAGCAGCTAAAACCTGGGGAGCAGGTGGTCCAGACGGCGGACGGCCGGGTATCGGTGTCGGGGCAAGTCGCGGTGATGTCGATCAATGCCCTCCTTTGCAAGGTGATCTTCGACAAGAATCCGCAGAACGAATTCTATATCGAGGAAAGTTTTCCCTTGGACTGGATGTATCCGTATCTGAGTCCATTTGGCATTATTATGAAGATCAACCGGCAGCCCTTGCCGGAGGTGACGGAGGAGATGTGTCGCCGGGATCATGAATTCTGGAGCCAGTATTCCGAACGGTTCATCGGAAACTGGATCAAGTACGAGACCCCGGTTAAGGAGATTTGCGAATTTGCCAAACGCACCTACCTGCGGCGGGAAAAAACCGAGTACAAGAGCGATCCAAAATTTGTGCGGGATGACAATGCGCAAAAGGCATTCTCCAAGCTGCGGGGTGCGATTGGGGGCGTCTACGCCTGGCGGGTGGCAAATACCCGCAATCCGGTGGAACAGCAACGGATGGTCAAGGAGGCGGATTTTGCTTACAAACAAGCGTTTGCATTCTGCCCGTACAGCCCCGAAGCGACCTTCCGCTACGTCCAACTGTTGGCCCAATTGGGCCGGGTCGAGGACGCTTGGGAACTCGCGTCCACCGCGTACGAATTTGATCGGGAGAACAACTCGCTCCGCGATCTGCTCCAAAACCTCGACCAGATGCGACAGACTCCCGCCGCGAAAATCCCCCAGGTGGGGCCGGGGGCTGTCCTCAATCCTGCGGCCACGTCAACCGTCGTTGATTTGGAAACCCGATTTAAGACGGACCCGAGGAATCCCGAGGTGGCCTTTGCGCTCGCTTCTTCGTATTTTGGATCGCAACGGGCTGCGGAAGGTTTTGCTGTGTTGGACACCCTGCTGAATGATCCCGCGGTTGACAGCCGCGTTGTATTGTCGCTGGCGGAAGCCTATCGGAAACTGAATAACGTGGTGAAACTGGAATCAGCCCTGGCCAAGTACACCACCATGGCCTCGAACAGCCCGGAAGCCTGGTACGACTATGCCGCCGTCCTGGCCGCGCAGAGCAAGGCGCAACCGGCGGCCGAGAATCTCGTCAAAGCTTTTGACCTGAATGCCAAGCGGCTCTCGACCAACAGCAAAGCGATGGATCTTAAGGCCCGTTTTCCAACGGACGGACGGTTCGAAGTGGTGCGGAAAGCGCCCGAATTCCAGAAGTTCAAATAAAATCTGCTCAGCGCCGGTCGTAAAAATTACAGGCCCCTCCTCGGTTTCAAATAGGCTCTTCGCAGAGTCATCCGCCGGCCACAATCTGGACGATCTCGAGACGGTCGCGGTCGTGCAGCGAGTGTCGGGCGAATTCCGAAGGGGAGACGGCTTCGCCGTTGAGTTCGACCACGACACTCCGCGGCCGGAGTTGTTGTTGTTCGAGGAATTGCAGGAGCGTGCACGGGAGGAGGAGTGGCAAGTCCTTTCCATTGGCGGTGACGGTGGGGGTGGGCATGGAGCGGCAGCGGCAATGGATCTAGCGGGAGGCAGGCGGGATTTGGAACTCTGAATCCCGGAAGAATAGCTCCCCCGGGTATTGCCGATTCACCGCACGATGGGATCGTCGATACCGGGCCAATGCGGGCAAGCGACGGGCCAGATCGGCGAGAACCCGCAGGTCCAGGCCGGCGAGCCGCCAGCGCCCCTGCCATAGATTGTTAAGCAACATCATGGGCCAGAGGGCGGCCGACCGCGTCAAAGCCATCGGTGAATAATATTTGAGCGCCAGGGCGTGGAGGTTGCTTCGGGCGGACACATATCGTCGGTGCGGCACGACGATTCCCTCGCGGGTGGTTTTGGTGTTGGCCGAATTGGCGGTGTGAAACACCCGGGCAGATTTCACGCCCACGCAATGCCAGCCCTGTTGCCAGAGACGCAGGAATAAATCCACGTCTTCATAATCGAGAAAGAAGGAACGATCCCAACCGCCAACTTCCCGATAGGCGTCGCGGTCGATCAGAAAAGCACCGGCTGACGCCAGCGGTGTCCTGGATCCGTCCGGAAAATCGCAGGTAAAATTGAAGGAGCGCCCTGGATCCGGTGAATAGAGGTCGCATCGGGCCGGCTTGAACCGGGTTACCCCATGCGTCCAAACGCTGCCATCATAAGTCCATTGCCACGGGTCGGCGGCGGCGATCCGGCGGGCAGGGTCGATTCGGGTGGCCAATTCATAAAGGCAATCCGGGTGCAGATGGAGGTCTTCATTGGCAAAAAAAAGCAATTTCCCGGAGGCCACATCCGCCCCGGCTGCATACCCGGCACACAGGCCGAGCTCAGCCGGATACGTCATAACCTTGACGCCATTGTACCGGGCGAGAATTGCTCGGGACTCATCGCGACTCTCGCGATCCACGATCACAATTTCCGTTTCAACACCGGTCTGAGCGGCGAGGGAGTTTAGCAACTTGGGCAGAAAACCAGCGCCGTCGAAATTTGAAATGATGACGGAAATGAGCATCCGGCGCGAAGGTTCCTGGAATCTCCTTGTGAAAGCACGGTGGAAAAATCGGAGGATGCTCGAAAGCAGGGCAGTTTCAAGAAAAGTGGTTTGGCCGGATTGGTTGAAGGATGGACCCGCGGAAGAACAATAGGCAGGCGGGATATTGAGAACTCGGCTGATTTTTCACAATGGCCACGCTTGAAAGTAAGCGCATGGCTTCTTGAAGCCATGAGTCTGGGAAAAGGCCTTGTGCCCTCCCAGGCGCGCTTGGATGCATGCTGGGAAGTTGCCCCCGTGGTGTCTTTAATTGGGTCCTTAGCGGTGGCTAGCCTGGAAGCCCAACGACCTGGCGGATCATCCGCCAACGATTTCCTTCGTGAATCGATTGCCAGGTCGGAAAGGTGCGATCTCGCTGATTAGGCTGCTTCTTTGACCAGGCCACGAACAAGGTGATGCTGAAGCGATGCAAGAGTCCCAGGATCGTCGCGGCGTTTGGGTTGCGGACACGCAGCCGATCTTCCAAGCCGAACAGTCCAGGCGTTGATGGGCGCCGTTTTCAATGCTCCAGTATTGTCGATTGTTCCCCAGAAAGTCCTCGGGTCCCAGTTTTTCGGCCTCCCGACTGGACGTTGAAGGCGGTGTGTTTCCAGGTCTTCATGCGGGCAACTAGTTCCGGCGAGATGAGTTTGTGGGTCAGCAGTTCCTTGAAAACGCGGTTGCGAAAGAGTTCGGACAGAACGCGATCAGGGATCTCCGGAGCGAGGTGGGAGGTGCCATCGGAATCGAGCAGACCGTCGGCGACGAGCGCATGAACGTGGGGATGAAAATCGAGGTATTTTTTTCTGAAGTGATCGCAGCGGATCCGGGCGAAGCCACGTTCCAGTGTGCCGCAGTCGAGGAATTTCCCGAAGACATCGGTCACAACGGGGCGGAGGGGGCCGTGTTTGTGTTCATAGGCATCTTTAGTCATCCCTGACCCCTTTTTGACCCCTTTTCTCGGAGATGATTGAGGATCTCTATCTGCGCCGATGGAAACTCGAACTCTTTTGAAGGACATCAAGACCACGATGGGGATGGAAGAACTTCGGTCAAAGAGTCCGGCAATGATCGAGAAAGAGATCTATGCGTACCTGGTGGCGTACAATTTGATTCGGTGGATTATGACTGATGCCGCGCGTGAGCATTCGGTAGCGC
>CAMAUY010000094.1 GCA_945861565.1 Akkermansia muciniphila | reverse complement strand
GCCGCAGTGCCGCCAGTTTGTCAGCCCAGGTGGGAATAAATTCATGCGCCACATACCCCGTGTACCCAATCCCCACCAGCGCGCGCATCACCGCCGGATAGTTAACCTCTTGATCCAAATCAAGCTCGCCACGCCCCGGGACACCCGCCGTGTGGATATGAGCAATGACATCCTTATGCCGCCGAATCCGCCGGATGACGTCGCCGTTCATGATCTGCACATGATAGATATCGAACAGCAGCTTCATGCGGGGTGAGTCCACTCGCCGAATCAGATCCACGCACCGTTCAACATCGTCACCGAAATAGCCGGGATGACCCTTCATTGGGTGCGTGTCGTCGCGCGTGTTGAGGTGTTCAAGGCACAAGGTGACCTTCTTTTCCTCGGCGTATCGGATCACCTGCTTCCAGCAATCCACGCAATTCTGCGCCGCCACCTCGTCCGTCATCCCCGGCTCCCGCATGCCCGTGAATGTGATGACCTTGTCGGTTCCGAATTGCACCGCAATGTCGATGGCTTCCCGGAGCAATCGGATGCAGGATTCGTGATTGGCGCGGCTGACGGGGCCTTTGCCGAACCCATGACTACTCACCAGGCTGATGCTCATGCCGGCCGCGCGGATCGCCGGGTAGTGTTCACGCCCGATGCCTTCCATTGCCGCGAGGCCCATGCGCGCGCAGGCCTTAATGAGCGTCTCGGGCGGGACTGCGCTGAAGCACCACGCCATCACCGAATGCCGAATGCGCCCGCCGCGGATGCGAAAATCTTCGGGTGGAACGGCCGAGGAAGTGGCGTCAGCATGGACGGAGAGGGCAGGCAATGTCAGAGCGGCACCGGCACCGGCGCAGAATGCCCGCCGGGTCAGATCGCCCGCCGACAGCACCGTGTCGTCGGTGGCTTGGGAAGCGGGTTTCTTTCTCTTCATAATAATTGGTTGTAAAACTCATTCCAAAGTCCAGCGCGCTTGCCGCAATACAGCCTGTGACTGGCCCCGGATTACCTCATACCAAATCGTCATCAGCGAGCCATCGCTGAGTTGTGCGCTGCTCGGATAACCGAGGTCTCCCGAGGCGCCGTCGCCGGAGAGTATCATCGCCTCGCTCCATGTCTTGCCGTTGTCCTCGCTGAGACGGGCTTGATTGCCAAGCGGCGGCCGGCGATGTCCGTAGCTCATCAAAAGGCGCCCATCGCGCAGGCGCAGCAAGTGGGAGGGAAGACCCCAAACGCCAATCGAATGAGGCTCGCTCCACGTCATTCCGCCATCGGTGGACTCCGTCTGCAGGGTTTCACCGAAGTTAGCTTTGTTCTCATTGCGGATGTGAACCACGACCGTGCCATTCGTGCACTCGACGGCGTGAAGCTCATGGTATTCCTCCGCCGAGTCCCCTTTGCGGATCGGTATTTCCGCCAGCCATTTCCACGTTTGCCCGTCGTCCCCGGAAACGCACACCCCGACGCGCCTGCCACCGGTCCATAGTTCCTTACCGGGGTAGAGCACACGACCGTCGCGAAGTTGAATAGGCCCATGAGGGCTGTTCACCGTGCAATCATACCGAGCGGACCAGGTGACACCGCCGTCGGTTGAGCGGAGCATCCACTGACCCAGTTCTCGCTCCCGGGCCTCAGCACCGAGGCGGTGGTGTATGGCCCGCCAGCGCGCGAGCTTCTCAGCCGGCCACGAGCCTCCCTTTTCGGCCTGTTCAAACCCCGCTACGTAGGCCAGCGAGGTGAAGGTCGTGACGAGCAACGAACCTTGAGCCGTCTCCGTTACGCCGGCGTCGCGATCGTCAAGTGCGCCGTCGAGCAACACCCGAGGCCAAGTCCAGGTGGCTCCATTGTCCAACGAGGTCATCGCGCACACCTGCCCAAACGGGCACACATGCGCCTCGCGTCCGCCGGACCAGACGAGCCATAACTCTCCGTTGCGACGGCGCGCGAGCGTCGGCCAACCGTGATAATAGGGGGGTTGTTGGGAAATGATCTTCGTGTCGAGCACCTTGAACCTCGGTGCCGCAGCTTTGACCGAACCCGGGACCGTGGCGCTTCCCAATGCGGCGGCAACGGCGAGCGAGCCGCGCATAAACCCGCGACGGGAGAGCCGTGCTGAGTGGAGGCCTGGGGCGTCTGGAAGGAGGGGCTTCATGCAGCGAGAAACTGCCGACCTCCCGTGCCTCCGTGCAAGCTCCTTTCCATTGCTCTTTTCCCAGGGGTACCGGTGCGGGTAGTGTCCGCTCATGTCGCCACGTTGGGTCAGCGGATTCGGACTGATGGTGTTCATCCTCCTAGCCTGGGTGCTCTCGGAGGAGCGCCGGCGCTTCCCGTGGCGGGCGGTTCTCTGGGGGCTCGTCCTTCAATTCGGATTTGCGTTCCTGATCCTGAAGACTGCCCCCGGACGATGGGTTTTCAGCGGATTCCAAAATGCCGTGACCCGGTTCATCGGCTTCGCCAACGAAGGTACAGCGATGATGTTCGGACCCCTTGCCAATCCGTCGCTACTCGCAGAAAAGCTCGGGCCCGCCAATGGCTTGATCCTGGTTATCACCGTCACGGGCACCATCATCCTCGTCGCCGCGGTATCGTCCGTCCTCTACCACTGGGGAATCCTACAGCGGGTGGTCCGCGTTCTCGCCTGGGTTATGCAACGGGCCATGGGCACCAGCGGCAGTGAGACGTTGTCGGCTGCCGCCAATATTTTCATGGGGCAGACGGAAGCCCCGTTGCTGATCAAGCCGTACCTTCCTGGCATGACGCGCAGCGAACTCCTCGCGGTGATGATTGGCGGCATGGCCACGATTGCTGGGGGTGTCCTCGCGGCCTATGTGGGGTTTGGGATCGAAGCCGGACATCTCTTGACCGCTTCCGTTTTAAGTGCGCCCGCCGGCCTGCTCATTTCCAAGATTCTGGTGCCGGAATCCTCGCGAAGCCAAACCGCTGCCGGCGCACCGGCCAGTGTCCCCGCGGAAACGGTGAACACGATCGACGCCCTCGTGCGGGGTGCATCCGACGGAATGTCACTTTCCATCAATGTGGCTGCCATGATTATTGCAATGGTGTCGGTCGTGGCCTGCGTCAACTGGATGCTCTCTTCCGTGGGCGGATGGTGTGGAATTTCAGACCCCCATCCCTTGCAGACGCTGCTGGGGTGGGCCAATGCCCCCTTTGCCTGGCTCATGGGGATTCCCTTCTCGGACTGCCGCCGAGTTGGTTCCATGCTCGGTGAGCGAATTGTTCTCAACGAATTTGTTGCCTACCTCTCCCTCGTCCGGACCCAGGCCAGTTTGGAGCCCCGCAGCGTTGTCATCGCCACATATGCCCTGTGTGGTTTTGCAAACATTGGGAGCATCGCCATTCAAATCGGCGGTATCGGCGCCCTGGCACCCACGCGGCGGGCGGATCTCGCTCGACTTGGGTTGCGGGCCCTCGTCGGTGGCCTCCTGGCTTGCTACCTAACCGCGACGGTGGTTGGGCTTCTGCTCTAGCGGCTGCGTCCGTGGTACGCTCGCTCGGAGCGGCTACCGCAGCGAATGGTTCCCATTGATCGAAGGTTCAAGCGAGAGTTTGTACCGTCTGCAGACGGCGACGAAGCGGAATTGTATCCCCCCCGCGCTTGCGGGCAATTCCTAGTCCGATTTGACAATCCGTCGTAACAGTGTTTTCTGTTCCTACAGAAATGACCGTTACGAAACAACGAACCCCGGTGGAGGAGAAGTTTGTTCTTCATTGGGGAGAGATGGGAGCTCGGTGGGGAATCAACCGAACCGTCGCCCAAGTGCACGCGCTGCTTTTCCTCTCTGAACGTCCCATGCCTGCGGAGGAGATCCAGGCCGTGCTTGGCGTCGCCCGTTCGAACATCAGTACCAGCCTGCGTGAACTCCAGGGGTGGGGCATAGTGAAACGCGTGCATTTGAGTGGCGATCGGCGGGATCATTTCGAGACTCTGAAGGATGTCTGGGAGTTGTTCCGCATCGTGCTCGATGAACGCAAGAAGCGAGAGGTGGATCCCACCCTGATCGTGCTGCGGGAATGCATTGCCGAGGCCGAAAAAACCCGCGGGAGTAGCCCTCACACGTTGCAGCGCCTCCGGGAACTGTCCGGCTTCTTCGAATCGACCACGAGTTGGTATGATCAAATCCGAAAATGGCCACCGAGCGCGGTTGCGGCCTTCGTTCGCCTTGGAGACAAGGCTCGCAAGGTTCTCGCGCTCCGGGGGCGTTGATGTCCGCACGAGATCGGAACCTTTTGCCCATGAACCCTACCGCGACACATACTCGCTCGGCTCGATCTGCGGCCGCCCGGGGTTGGGTTTTGTATGATGCTCAATGCCCGCTGTGCTTGGCGGCGGTGGCGCGATGGGAGCCGGTATTCGGGCCGCGGGGATTTCAGTTCGTGCCTCTTCAGGAGGAGTGGGTGCGCTGTCGCCTCGGTCTGCGCGCCGGCGAGTTGCCATTAGAGATGAAGCTGCTGACGCCCGACGATCAACTCATCGGAGGTCCCGACGTGGCGGCCGCGCTGGGGAGGACCGTCTGGTGGGCATGGCCAGCGGCGGTTGTCAGCCGCTGGCCGATTATTCGTTGGGGAGTTGATTTTGGTTATCGCTGGGTAGCCGCCAATCGGCGCTGTCTTGGGGATCTTTGTCGACTCCCGGTGGCATCCAGGAAACGGCATCACGCGGCGACGACATTTTTAGAACTTCCCTAAACGGGCGGAAACTGGAAACTTGCCAACCGGGGACCGGTCAGCCAAATATCCGGCCGCATGAGTCTTCGGGACGGTCCGATCGGGCCTACCGAGGAGAAGTCGAAAGCGCCGAGGTTGGGGGATGGGCGGTGTGTCCGGAAACATCGCGGGAGTCTGGGATGGAAAACAGGATGTGAAATGGGGTCGTAGCTCAGTTGGTAGAGCGTCTCGTTCGCAATGAGAAGGTCGCAGGTTCGAATCCTGTCGGCTCCACCATCCTAGATTCCTTTGATCGGCGGGTCGGGAGGTGGAGGAGGCACAGGATTTGGAGGAGGCGGAGGTGGTGGCGCGATCCTGATTGCTTCCAACACGCGGATCCAAATCGGCGGAACCATTCTTGCGAACGGAGGTGCTGGAGCGGCAAACGATAGTATAAACGGAGGCAGCGGTGGAGCTATCCGATTGGTTGCTCCCGTTGTCTCGGGCGACATCAGCTCGCTTCAGGCGGTGGGTGTGGATCTTGGGGGCAGAGGCCGGATCCGAATCGATGCCTTTGATCGAACAGGTTTCGGTACCGGTGGTGCTGCCGTGCCGAGCGTCTCCTTTGGCAAAGTGATGTCCGTATTCCCACACGTGCAGTCCCGGCTCAGTGTGATCGCTGCCGCCGGGCAGAACATTCCCGAAGGCACCAACGCACCCGTGACCGTTTTCTTGCCATTCGGTTCCGACACCAACCAGGTCGTTCGCGTGCAAGCCCGCGATTTCGCGGGCGTCGTTCCCATCAACGTCGTCATCACGCCTCAGAACGGCCCGCGCCGAGTTTTTCCCGCGGAGATCAACATGGCCTCCGGCAATCCCGCTTTTACGAACGTGAACGTCACCATCCCGCTGAACACCGAAGCCACAATCCACGCCTGACTCGCTGAGCCCGTCGGAAGGGGCATTGATGCTCGTTTACCAGAAGGTCAGATACTGAGGCTGCGTCACCATCCACGACGCTGCCAGCCAGGCGTTCATCCGCCGCCAGCCAGGTGCTACGGTACTGTTGGGAGGTGCAAAAAAGGGGCCAGAACGGAATGCCACTTAAGTCATTCCATACGCTAATGTGGTACTAATTCCACGGCGCGATAAAAACGTATGGATTGTCCGATGGACACCGGATCAGCGACAATAAAACCACCCGCAACGGCGAAGTTTGGGCATCACGATTGGGCGGGGGATTAACGATAACGACCTTCAGCGAGACCGTCTGGGCCATTTCCCCCGTAAGCAACCACTATGAGCATGGAAGCTACCGCAAATACGCGGCCGAACAAGGCATCGCTGTGGAAGAGGTGCTGAAGAAAGGGAGGGAAGCGAAGTCGAAGGAGTCTGCCGAGAAAGGCAGCGAGCTTTACGCGAACGCCTAAATCTGTTATCCGTTTTACATGATTCAGCCGGAACAATTGGTTGCAGGCGAATGGGCCGAATGGTACCGGCTCACGCCCGTGCAACGCTGGATGGAAAGCGAGAAACTCTGGCAAACGTATCTCGCGCTGGGAGGTTCACTTGATTCCGAACCCGATACGCAAAGTCCTTTCTTCGATGCGCGCGCACCGCGTCCGCGCCCTGCTCATGGGCGGACAGGCGTGCGTGTTCTACGGCGCGGCCGAGTTTAGCCGGGACACCGACCTCGCCATCGTCGCTGACGCCGTCAACCTCGCGCGACTGCGCAAGGCGCTGGCAGAACTGCAAGCCGCCGCCATCGCCGTCCCGCCGTTCGCCGTGAAATTTCTCCGGCGCGGCCACGCCATCCATTTTCGCTGCCAGCATCCCGAAGCGTTGCGGATGCGGGTGGACGTCATGTCCAAAATGCGCGGCGTGGATGCATTTGCCAAACTCTGGCGGCGGCGCACGAGCATTGAACTGCCGGATGGAACGAAGTGCGACCTGCTCTCACTGCCCGATCTCGTGCAGGCCAAGAAAACCCAGCGCGACAAAGACTGGCCGATGATCCGTCGCTTGGTGGAGGCAAATTATTTTCAGAACCGCGCCAAACCCAGTTTAGCTCAAATCTGTTTCTGGTTTCAAGAGCTCCGCACGCCGGAACTCCTCCTGGAACTGGCCCGACGTTACCCGTCGAAATGCCGTCGACTGGCGAAGCAACGTGTTCTGCTTGCCCAAGCGCAATCCGGCAGGATGGGTGAATTGGAGCAGGCATTGCTGGCCGAGGAATCCGCCGAACGTGGGCTGGACCGGCGCTACTGGTTGCCGCTGAAGGCGGAATTGGAAAAACTGCGCCACGCCAAATGAAAACCACCAAAGCCAAATACGTCGCTGAACGACGTGTCGCCGAGGAATAGGCGCCGGGCATGGAGGCGAAGTCGAAGCAGACTTGGCACAATCCGTTGGATGACTGAATCCCGGCCAGCACTCACGCCATGCCCCTGACGCTCCTCCTCGACACCAGTGTCTATTGCCAACCGCTCAAACCACGGCCCGGGCCTGGAGTTGAAAGCCTCTGGCGCGCCCTCGGCGACGCGGAAATTCTCTACGGCATTTCCCAAAAGATACCGCTCGGAACACGGATTCTTTTCTTCGCATCCAAAGGTCTGGGCCTGTTCACGTCGTCTCGGCGGTCTTGCCGGCCAGCGTCACTGTGGGTAGTGTTCTGGCATGAGCACGGTGACGGAGATCAAGCAAGCAGTGAACAAGCTGCCTCCGCGCAAGAAACTGGCCCTTGCGCAGTGGTTACAGACACAGGTGAACGACCGGTTGAGCGACGACGAGATGATGGCCGTCGCAGCCGAGGGAGCACGGGCCTTGGACAAGCGGGAAGCAGCCTATGCCAAACGCAAGACGCGGTGAGGTTTGGCAGATTGACTTCGGAATGGCCGCGAAGGTGCGGCCGGCACTCGTGTTTGGCTGCGACATCGCCGACGAAGACCGGGTATTAGTGACGGTCGTATATCACACCACGGCGTTGCGTGGCTCGCGTTACGAGGTCCCGATGACGGTTCCTGGCCTCGAACAAGGCGGGTTCGACGCGCAAAGCCTTTACACCGTTCCCGCGTCTAAGCTGATCCGCCGGCGCGCCGTTCTCAATCCAGCCCAACTCAAGCAAGTTGAGGACAAATTGAAGCTGTGGCTTGGCTTGGCGTAAGCGATTCCGCTCCCAACAAGATCCAAACAGAATCCAAACGGGTGAAAGAAATTGGGGCCATGTGGGACCCTGTGGGTCCATTTCCAGGACAATAAACTGCCGTGTCGGTGCGAGGAGTGCCGTGAAATGCAGGCCTTTCTACTCGCCGCCAGCGGGATGAAGCTCGTGAAGCCCTTGCCTCCTCACTCCCCCCCGCGCTACCCAAGGGGCAACCGGGAGGCCGAAGACATCCCGCATTTACTCTCTCGGAAGTCCGTACTGCGGATGGCGTTGGTTATGGCGCACGAGCATCACCCGGACATGCTCGGGGCCAACTTCGAAAAGGAGATGATAGGGAAAGCGGGTAAAATTCACCCTCCGGAAACCCTGATCCACGAGGTGAAGCCTGAACGGGTTTTCTGCGGCTCGGTTGATGAGGCTCCGTATCTCGGCAAGAAATTCCTCGGCCAGCCGGCCGGAAATTTTCTGGTAGTAGGTCAGTGCCTCCTCGACGTCCGCCCGCACCAGCGGGTGATAAATTACTTCCATGTGGCTCGGAGCCGTTCGATGGAAGCCCAAAACTCGTCAGAACTCAGCGGGCGCACCCGGCCCGACTCCAATTCCTCACGACGACGCGCGGATTCCGCAACGCTATCCGCATTCGCGTCCTCGTGACTGTGGGGTGGAAGTGAATCCAGAAGCCAGACGGCCAGAGTAGCGCGTTCGACTTCCCGCAGGTCTGAAACCGCCTTCTGAATCTCAGCCATTGACATGTTTGGACGCTAAGCGGAACAGGCTCGAAACGCAAGCTCCCGGGCTGTTCCGATTGCCCGTTTCCCGTTCCGGTGATTCGGCACATGGCGGTCAGCTCTCCACGCGCCCGACCCCCGGCGGTTCGTGGAAGGTGGGATGGGAGCGGACGGGCCGGAGCGCGCCGTTGTGCGGTGCCCTCGCCGCCCGCGGAATGAAGGTCGTGGCACTGGAATCCATGCCTCTGATCTGACATCATAGCCACGTCCTCAATGGACTCAGCCTCCAACTTCAATTGAGTTCCAAACCATTGCTCCAAGAGGCGCCGTGCAAAGTCGTATTTCTGTCGGCTAAACGCCTCCAGAACCACTCGATCGGAGTAGACGCGCAACGTGGCAAGGCCTCCCACCGATTCGCCGGAATCCGCGTGCTGAAACGGAGCGATCATCTCTTTCTCCAAAGCCTTGGATTCGCAGCGCCGCAGCCACATGAACTGCTGCAATGGCTTATCAAATCCGTCGCCTCCCTCGGGGACGGTCGCCTCCAGGTCCGGTTTCCTTGCCAGTACCTGTGTGATTTCCAGGTTGGGAGCGGCAATCTTGAACCGAGCAATAGCTCGGCAAAAATCCATGTCCCGGAGAATGGACGTCTGCCATTCCTGCCCAATTTCCGTCATCCGTTGAACTTGCAGGTAGTACGTGCCGGCTAGGTAGGCATCCCGCGTCAGATCGACACGAGTGTGAACCCGTTCTGGTGGGCTTGATGTCGGCGACCGATGGGCTACGCTCGCGGCGATGCCATCCACCTTGTACCGCTATCTGACCAATGTCCCAGGCGTGCGCTCGGGCCGGACGATCATCGAGGGCACCCGCATCGGCGTGCATGATGTGGTCGGCTTGGTCGTCAACGGCGCGTGTATCGATGACGCCTGTCGCAGCTTCCCGGGCGTGACACGCGCGCAGGTTTACGAGTGTCTGGCTTACTACGAGGATCATCGAGCCGAGATTGACGACTTGGTAGCGGGGCAAATGTGCGATCCCCGGAAGTGACCTTTCTCCTCGATCAGGACGTTCCGGACGACTTGGCACACTGGCTTCGCCATTGCGGCCATACCGTCATCTGCCTCCGGGACGTGCTGCAGATAACGACGCCCGACGCCGAAGTTCGGACTTGGGCGTACGCCCACGGTGCCATTCTCGTGACCTGCAATCGCGACGACTTCCTTGAACTGCGGCCTGAAGGCGAGCATCCCGGCATCGTGATTCTCATTCGCCGTCGGACGCGGCAGGCTGAGATCGCCGGAATGCAAAGGTTGCTGGCCGGCGCGGACTCGCAAGGCCTCTCCAACAACATCAACTTCGCCTGAGGAAGATGGATGCGCAGATTGATGACACGGCGGAGTTGGGACGGGTCTTGTTCAGCCAGGACGAAGACTTGCTGACGGAAGCACTCGCCGACAGCGCGTTGCACGATCCTTCGGCGGCGTCATTTACGCGCACGAACTGGGCATCACGATTGGGCGGGCGGTCAACGATTTGGAGGTTCTCGCCCAAGCCGGGACCGTGGAGGACTTCGCAAGCCGTGTGGAGTATTTGCCGTTGTAAGGGCCGTTGCCGCAGAGAGAGCACGGGCCTTGCAAATGTGGAAAGCAGCCTTTGCCAAGCGCACGTGATCGATTCCGCTCCAAACAGAATCCAAACGGGTGAAAGAAAATGGGGACCATGTGGGTCCATTTCCAGGAGGTGCAATCCGTTTGAGATCAACAGAGAGTCCACGTGGGGCCACATGGGACCAGATGGGGGCACGAAGCAGGTTCTCGTCCGCAATGAGAAGGTCGCAGGTTCGAATCCTGTCGGCTCCACCATCCTCTGTTTGTGCGCGTTGAACGGAATGTAAGGAACTCTCGCTGCCCATGCAGTGAGCCAGAAGCCCGCGACGGCAATCGCGTCCCAATTTGACCTGGTTTTCGGCGGGTATGGCCAAAAGAAAATCCCCCAAGCGGATCACCGCTCGGGGGGCTGTGGCTGGCCGGGACTTAGTTCTTGAAAAGAATGTAGTTCGTGGATGCCGGGGTAAATTCCTCGACTGTATTGAGGACGTTACCGTCCCATCCGCCGATGGCGTAAATCCTTCCGGCTAACGCAGCCACTCCGAGAACATGGTGCGCGGTGGACATCGGGACTCTGGTCGTCCAAGTGTTGGAGGCTGGGTCATACTCCTCCACAGTGCTAAGGACTTCGAAATCGTTGTTCCCTCCCCCGATGGCATAGATTTTACCGTCCGAAGCAGCGGTTCCAAAGTTGCGTCGCGGCGTCGGCATCGCGGCCTTCGTCACCCAGGTGTTGGACGCTCCAATCCCAGTTGCATTTAGTCGCGCGCCCGCATGACTCCGCGATTAGCTCCGAAGAATTCCGCTCCGTCTTACTACAGAGCGGCTCGCGGGAACGCTATAGCGGAGGCTGATCCCAGAAGGCGCCGCTTTCATGAGCCAGAATCGTCGCATCTTTGGTTAAGAGTGGGGCGCCCGCCGCGCGGGCGGTGGCGGCGATGAGCCGGTCGAATGGATCGCGCGTCCACGTGAGATCTGCCGCTGCCTGCACGATGGCGGTGAAACTACCGGCGTCGAGGGTGAGTCCGATTTTCCCCGCAAGATCGTTCACGATGTCCCGGCCTGGCACCTTCAACTTTCCGACCTCGTGCAGGTAATCGAGTTCCAGAAGAACGATGGGCGAAATGACCGGCGAAGCCTGCTGCAACAATGGGTGGACGAAGGGCGAAAAGCGCAAAACCTCACCCGCGGCAAGCCAGATGACGGCGTGGGTATCGAGGTGAATCAAGGACGCCACTCGGAAGACCAATCGAGGTGGACCAACTCTTCAGGATCGCCCACAATGAGGTCGCGCTTCGGAAGGAGTTTCTCGAGTTCACGCAGAGCCTGCTCCGGGGAATGCGCCGCGGCACGGCGCACCTCAAAGGCGTCTTTCCCGGCGAGCAGGACAAGTGGTTCGTCCGATTCCTTCAACTTCGCCAGCCAGGGGGTGGCATCCTTTTGGAATTGTTCCAGCGTCAGCGTCACCGTCGGAAATTACCGGCATGCGCCACAAAGACAAGAGCCAACCCAGCCTGCTCCCGGCACCATTTCTGTTATGCGAGGGCGCAGTTCGACCCGAAGCTTGTGCCCGAGCACAAGCGCGGCCTTGCTGAGCTTGGCTAGCGTGACGGACGCATTGGAACCGTCGAGCGATCGATCGAGCGAAGCCTGGCTGGGATGCCGCTCCAAACAAGATCCAAACAGAATCCAAACGGGTGAAAGAAAATGGGGCCACGTGGGACCGTGTGGGTCCACTTCCAAGGAGCGCAATCCGTTTGAAATCAACAGAGAGTCCACGTGGGGCCACGTGGGACCCGATGGGGGCACGAAGCCGGTTCTCGTTCGCAATGAGAAGGTCGCAGGTTCGAATCCTGTCGGCTCCACCATCCTCGGTGCGCGCGTGTTGATGCTACCAGCACAAGAGGTCGAGCTTCATCGGCCTGTGCGTAACGCCTGGATTTTCAATTCCTCCAACAGCCCATCCAGGCTGATATGCGTTCCTTCTTTCCGGTTGGTTTCATCAACTCCGTGGGTGTGAATCTTCATCAATTCGATTCGCTGCGGGCGATTGGTCAACCCCGGCAAACCCCTCTTGGTTCCACCGCTCTGTCAAAGTCTGACCGGCTGAATTCTTGAAAAAGGCCAGCCGGTAGTGAATCAAATGCTAAAAAAGTCGTGTTGAAAAAGTAATTGTGCGCGTCGCGATTTCTTGCCTCCCATTGGTGGTACTTATGCGTGCATGGTTGCTGTTATTCGCAATCTCCGGTGGTTGGGTCCTGCCAGTTCGGTCCAATGATCCAACGGGAGTTTCGGCGCCGTCGCTGGGGCTCGCTCCCGGTGTCGATTCGGCGGCCTATCGGGTGACCTGTTTTGCTCCCAATTTGCCCTTCCCTTACGGGATGGCGCAGCTCGTCGATGGTTCACTGCTGGTCGGATTGAGTCGCCCCACATTGACGAATGATGGAGTCTTCCATTCGGTGGGTGATTTGCGCCGTTTCGTGGACACGAATGATGATGGGGTGGCCGATGACGCTGGGATTCCCCTCGCGACAAATTTGCCCGGGGGGCTCGTGGATGTTCGGACGGCGGCGGATTTGGTATTTGTGGTGAGTACGGAGTTTGGAAATGAGCAGATTCTCTGTTTCCGACAGGGTCCAGAGCCGTCTTCACCCTTGCATCCGTTGGGTCAGATCCGCTTGGCTTACCCGTGGGTGTATCATCAGACCTATGGTTTGGCGCTGAAAACCCATCCCGAAGCGCCTGGGGATATCGACTTGGTCTTCAACGTCGGTTCGTTAGAGAACGCGAAGCACGCGACGAATTTGATTGCGCTGTCCGGCCTCGCTTCCGGTGAGTTGCTGACTGAGACCGTTTACCGAATCACTCTTCACGACCGGGGAGATCATCTCGATTCCGGGTGGTCCGTGTATCCGGCGGCGAGAGTGCGCGGTGGTACCGGCTCCATTGCGCTGGGTGCCGGTAACAAATTCGAGCCCGCGCGTTGGGGACCGAGTGCGACTGCCGACGAGAATACCGGCCGGGCGCTGGACCCCGGTAAGATAGGAACATCGTGGCGTTCATGACCCAGGCGTTGAACCCGCGCACCAACGACGTGGTGTTGGAAGTCGGCACCGGCACCGGCTCTGGCTATCAAGCCGCGGTCCTCGCCGGCCTGGTCAAACGCGGATTGACGCGAACTCGATCTTCGTGGTAGCGCCCCACCATTGGAATGGTAAGTTTTGGCCGCCGCTTGTGGCGGCAAAAAATAGAAATCGTGAACCATGGCTACCCCCGCACAACTCATCCAACTCGTCCCAGGCGAAGGCCCGGCTTTCTCGGCGGTCGGGGATGTCTATCGCTTTCTCGCCACCGGCGAACAGACCGGCGGGGCCTACGTCCTGAGCGAGGCGCGGGTGCTGCCCGGCGGTGGGCCGCCACCGCACATCCATCGCCGCGAGGACGAGGGCTTCTTCGTGCTCGAAGGCGAAATCACTTTCACGCTGGGCGACAAGCGGGTCGTGGCGAAGCCGGGCTCGTTCATCCAGGGGCCGCGTGATATTCCGCACGCGTTCAAGAACGAAAGCAACGCACCGGCGCGGATGTTGATACTCGTCACGCCGCCCGGCTTCGAAAAGTTCATGGCCGAGGTGGCGCACCCCGTGCCTTCCTTCCAATCGCCACCGCTGCCGATAACGCCGGCGGACATCGAGAAACTTCTCGCCGTCGCGCCCAAGTACGGCATCGAGATTCTGCCGCCGCCGCACTGAATTGAGAACGCCGGCAAGCCCTCGATCGATGGCATTCTCCGCAAGATCCTGGTCGAGACTGGCAGTAAGCAAGGGTTCGCCTCATCCGGGTTCGCGAAAGGAGATAAAGGACGCGGTCAGGAAAATTCCGATTCCATAGAGCCTCCAGACGTTTTCGATGAAGTGGGGGCCGATTCACTTCCGCTCGACCCGCGGTCGTCGCGTCGGCAAGGTGCCTCGGTTATCATGAAAGCTGTACTCGATTATCTCCATACTCACGAGGCTCGTTTCCTTGAGGAACTTTGCGCTTACGCGCGCATTCCCAGTGTGAGCGCACAACCCAAGCATGCACCCGACATGTTGCGGGCTGCCGCCTGGATTGCCAGCCATTGCCGTTCTCTGGGCCTGGCCACCCGGGTGCATCCAACCGCCGGTAATCCCATCGTCGTGGCGCGGACAACTCCCGTGGACTCCCGCCGTCCGACCTATCTGGTGTATGGTCACTACGATGTCCAACCGCCCGAGCCCTTCGAATTGTGGAAGACGCCGCCCTTTGAGCCACGCATTGAAGGTCGCAGCATCTACGCCCGGGGAATCAGTGACAACAAGGGCCAACATCTCGCCCACCTCAATGTCGTCGAGGCATACGTCCGCACCGGGACCCAATTACCCTGTAATCTGATCTTTCTGATCGAGGGTGAGGAGGAAGTGGGCAGTGATCACTTGGGACTGTTTCTTCAGAAACAGCGCGGCAAATTAGCCTGCGATGGAGTCGTCATTTCCGATAATGGCATTCCGAGCCTCAAACACCCGGCGCTCACCTACGCGCTGCGCGGCATCGTGGCGATCGAAGTGCGGATTGATGGTCCATCACGCGATCTCCACTCGGGCCTGTTCGGTGGTTCATTGGAAAATCCGGCCATGGCTCTCTGCCAATTGCTGGCGAAGATGCGGGATAAACGCGGAAAAATAAGCGTGCCCGGATATTACCAGAATGTGGTGCCCCTTTCCGCCTATGAACGGCGGCAGATGGCCAAATTGCCGTTTCGCAGCGAAGCGTATCGCAAGTTTCTCGGTGTCCCGAAGCTGTTCGGGGAATCGGGATTTACGCCTGACGAGCAGAAGACATCCCGCCCCACATTTGAAATTAATGGCCTGACCAGCGGCTACCAGGGCGCGGGTAGCAAAACCATCGTGCCGGCCTGGGCTTCCGCCAAAATTACCCTTCGGCTGGTGCCCGATCAGAAGCCGCGACAAATCGTCCTGGCCGTGACCCAGCATTTGCGGAAGCACTGTCCCCCGACCGTGCGCCTCACCGTGAAACCCGGGCATGGGGGTGAGCCTTACATTGTTTCCCCAACGACTCCCCGTGCCCAAGCGGCCCTGCGCGCCCTGCGCGCGGGCTTCGGATACGAAGCACTCCTCATGCGCGAGGGAGGCTCGATTCCCATCGTGAATCAATTCAAAAAGGTGCTCGGCGTGGACACCCTGCTGCTCGGGATGGCGTTACCTGATGACAATGCCCATTCGCCCAACGAAAAATTCAGTCTGGACGCTTTCACGGCGGGCATGCGGATGGGAGCTCACCTTTGGAAGGAATTAGCCGCGATTTGAAGCCGTGACTGCAGAGGATTCCGTCGGTACCGTCCCTCGACTTCCCACACGATGTAGCCCCAGCCTACTCCCACTCCCATGCCTTGCATTGCTGTTGTTGGAACGTTCGACACCAAAGGCCTCGAACATGCCTTTGTCGCGGACCTTATCCGCGCGCGCGGCCATTCGACGCTCCTGATTGATGTCGGTACGCTCGACGCGCCGACCGTCCCGCACGATATTTCGCGCGAGGTCGTTGCCCGGGCAGGGGGTGTCGACTTGCTGCAGATCGCCTCCCGCCGGGACCGCGGGGAAGCAGTTGCCGCGATGGGCTTGGGTGCGGCGGCGATTCTCACGGAATTGCAGGCGGCGGGCCGCATTTCTGGAGTGATCTCGCTGGGCGGCGGCGGTGGCACGTCCATCGCGACGACTGGGATGCAATGTTTGCCGCTCGGATTTCCCAAGGTCATGGTGTCCACCCTGGCGAGCGGTAACGTGGCTCCTTACGTCGGCGTGAAGGACATTGTCATGATTCCCAGCATCGTCGACGTGTCCGGTATCAATCGAATTTCCCGGGTAACCCTCAGTCGGGCGGCGGGAGCGATCTGTGGCATGGTCGAACAGCCCGTTCCGTCTAGTAACGACAAGCCGGTGATTGTCGCCAGTATGTTTGGCAACACCACTCAATGCGTCCAGCACGCCCGGGGTTTGTTGGAGAAGGAGGGCTACGAGGTCCTCGTATTTCATGCCACCGGTACCGGCGGTCGAACGATGGAATCGTTGGTGGAAACCGGCCTCGTTTCAGGTGTTCTCGACATCACCACGACCGAGTGGGCGGATGAACTGGTGGGCGGAATATTAGGGGCCGGACCGAAACGATGCGAGGCTGCTGCCCGACAGGGTGTGCCTGCGATCGTAACCCCCGGTTGTCTCGACATGGTAAATTTTCAGGAGCCCGGCAGCGTACCGGATACGTTTCGAGGCCGGCGATTTTATCAGCACAATCCGAAAGTCACCTTAATGCGAACGACTCCGGAGGAATGTGCTGAACTCGGCCGAATCCTCGCCGAAAAAATCAATCGATCGACGGGGCCGATCACAGTGCTCTTCCCGACGAAGGCACTCAGCGTCATCAGTGCGCCCGGCCAGCCCTTTCACGACCCGGTGGCGGACCTGGCTCTCTTGACCGCCTGGAAATCCCATTTACGTCCCGATATTCCCTTTCTCGTGCTGGACTGTGAAATCAATGACCCGGTATTTGCCGAGGCATGTGTGCACGCACTCTTGGGCAATATTAAGATTGGAGCGGTTCCCATATCCGAGCGATGTCTCTTGACATCCTAACGGTGTGGGCTCTTTTTCTGATTTGACAGCCATGAAACCCTCCCCAATTTCTGGATCCCGGGCCGCGGCAGAGGCCTTCACCTTAATCGAGCTGCTCGTCGTTATCGCGATCATCGCGATCCTGGCGGGCATGTTATTGCCGGCATTGGCGCGCGCGAAGTATGCCGGCATGCGGTCAGCCTGTATCAACAACATCCGGCAGCAGTACCTTTCTCAGGCCATTTACGTCGGCGATTTCAGAGACAAGTTTCCGCCCCATGCGGATGCGAGCCCCGACTATCATCGTACGGGTGGGCGGAAGGACAGTATTGTCGACTCGATGAAGACCAATTATGTGCCCAACCGGGCGGTACTCATTTGTCCGATCACGGCAAAATCGTTCGGCAACCTTTGGCTCAACTACGCGAGCATGAAAAACTATGCCGACAAGTCGACAAGGGATTACGGTGGCTGGGATACCGACGCGGCGAATGTCTATACTCCGTACATGTGGCTCGCCAATTTCACACCGGTTATGAAGTTTCTCGCGCCGGACGGAAAGGTCAGCGCCAATCCGGAGGACAACGAACCGGCGTGGCCGGCGAACGGAACAGAAATGGACAGCCGTCGTGCCTTCATCACCCACCGGATCAGCGATACGCCGGGTACTAAACTTTGGGATGTGGGGCACTTGGGCCGCTTTGATGGAGGTTCCGTGACCAAGCCTTTGTGGCAATGGAGCATTGCGGCGGATCAGTTGGTGGGACAGGCGGATGGAAGTCTGGTGATCCGGCGCAAGGCGGTCATGAGGGCTCGTGCCATGGGTGGCCCAAGTCCCGACACAAAATTTTACTACTGAAGCGATCCCCCCATGCTAAGGCCGGTGTTGGATGGCTTCCGCGAATAGTCATTGGGAAGAATGTTGAAACTCGTTCGGGACTTTTTGGGTTCAAGAGGTTCCGTCGGGCTGAGTCACTCTTGGCCGCGCTCATATCCGCCCGATGAAGCACCCGACTTTTGCAATTGCCGTTGGATTTCTTTTCTTATTGGCACCCGGGGTGTTGGGCGCACCGACGACCCTGGATTTGGTGGGGCGGTGGGAAGGTCAGATCGAATTCGGGAAGTTCAAACTGAAGTTGGTGCTGCGAGTTGCCCCGTCCCAGGGAGGCCAGAAGGTCCAAGTCACCCTGGATGTTCCCGAGCAAGGAGCGAAAGACGTGCCCGTCAGCGCGCTGCTCTACAATCACCCGGATGTCCGGGTTGAAATTGACCCGTTTGGCACCTCCTTTAACGGGAGTTTGAGTGGGGATGGCAGCGCGATTATTGGTGAATTCGAGGAGGGTCCGGGCGGCCGTTCGACTCCGGTCTCCTTTCAGCGGCTCGCAAAGCCTGCCACGGCATTCCCGGATGAAATCTCCTTCACTCCGGATGCCATTTCCACCCGTGACGTTCGAGGTGACTGGAAGGGATCCCTGGATATCCAGGGAAGGAAGTTGCGCTTGGTATTCAGGGTTGGCCGGTTGCCGGATTCAACGCTGGCTGGGACCTTTGCCAGTCTGGATCAAGGTGGCGCACCCATGCTTGCCAGCCGGGTCACCTTTACCAATCAATTGCTGCGGGTCGAATGCAAGTCGATCGGTGGCACTTACAGCGGAACGCTTTCCGCGGCCGGCAGCGAGTGCGAGGGCACCTGGGAACAGGGAGGCCAGCGGTTTCCCCTCCGATTGAGCCGAACGGCCGGTCCGGCGGATGAGCCCCCTAGCGCGGCACCGCCCGCGGCTCAGTAAGCAGCCGAGTGAATAGGATTCGCATGCCAATGAAATCCCCGAAAGTGTTCGCTGCGAGAATTGCGGTTGCCCTCCTAATGGTGGCCTTTGGATTCCGTTTACGGGCGATGGAATCCCCGGATCCGGGAGCAGCGAAGACTCGCGGTGCGGACTTGCTTTTCAGTTCAGGCGGGATTCGGGAGCTCCGGCTCGAAATCTCCCAGGCGGCGATCGACTCACTGCGGAAGTATCAGTGGAAGTTTGGCCCCCAGGTGGAGCGTGAAAAGGTGACGGCCACCGTGCACGAGGGAACCGATGTCTACACGAATGTGTCCGTGCAACTGAAAGGGGCGGCGGGAAGCTTTCGATCCATCGATGATCGGCCCGCCTTCACGTTGAACTTTGATCGGCTTGCCCCGCACCAAAAGTATCATGGTCTCAAGAAGTTGAGTTTGAACAACTCGGTGCAGGACCCCACCTATCTCAGTGAGCAGTTTTGTCGGGAATTATTCCTCAAGGCCGGAGTTCCGACACCGCGGGCGACCCATGTCCGCGTTGAGCTGAACGGACGAGACCTCGGTCTTTATGTGTTGGTGGAGGGGTGGGACAAAGAATTTCTCAAGCGCCATTTCAAGGATGCTTCGGGCAATCTTTATGATGGTGGATTCATCCAGGACGTGACGGATTCGTTGAATACGAACGGCGGTGATGGCAAGGACCAATCGGATCGTCGAGCCCTGGCTGAGGCCGCTCAAGACCCGAATCTCACGAATCGGCTGGCCCGGCTGGAAGCGGTGTTAGATGTCGACCGTTTTCTGACATTCATGGCACTCGATGTGATGCTTTGGAACTGGGACGGGTACGCTATGAATCGGAATAATTGGCGTCTTTTTCATGACCGAACCTCCGGAAAAATGGTTTTTATGCCGCACGGCATGGATCAGATGCTCTGGAAGCCCGGGGCGAGTCTGCTCCCCCCCATCAAGGGCCTTGTTGCTCAGTCGTTCATCGAGATCCCCGAATTGCGACAGCGGTATTTTGAGCGCATCCGGAGGCTGCGATCGACGGTGTTCAATGTGGAGAGCATGACCCAGCGAGTTCGTGAGATTGCCGACCGCGTCGGTCCCGTCCTCGCTCAGACCGATCCGGTCGCCGCGATCCGATACCCAACCGTGGTCTCGGATTTTTGCCAAGCGATTGTGCGGCGTGGGCAGAGCCTGGACGAACAGCTCGCACGTTCCTTCGAGCCCGCGGTCTTTGATGCCACCGGCTTTGCCCATTTGAATGGATGGCAATCCAAACGGATCTTCGGGAAGCCTCGGTTTTCGCCTACCGCGAATCCGACCCAGGAACCGGTTCAGATCGACAGCCCCGAGGGCAGTAGCATTGGAACCTGGCGCAGCGGGATCTGGCTGGAACGCGGTCAATATCAGGTCACCGGCCGGGTCAAGACCCAAGGTCTGCAAATGGACCCGGGTGATACCCGTGGGGGTGCGGGCATCCGGGTGGAAAACGCTCGATTCGACCGGCCGGTCCTGGGCGACTCCGAGTGGAAGACGGTTGATCTCGAGTTTCAAGTCTCGGAACTGCTGTCCGAAGTGCAGGTCGTTTGTGAATTTCGCGGGTCCTCGGGAAGTGCCTGGTTCGATCTGAATTCAATGCGGATCAAACGAATCGCCCCGGCGAAGCCGGCACCCTCGTCGGGGCGTCCCAAGGAGCCTTAACGCCCGCTCGGTTTCCTGCCCTCGTTGACTTGCGGCACGTTGCGCTTTGCCGTGCAACCTTGCGTCAATGACTCGCCCGTAACATCAGTTCGCCCTTCTGGGTGGTCCTTTCCGTTTTCACCGCGCTGATCTTGCTCCATGTCTATTCGGTGAGCGGCGACTTTAGCCAGCGGTCTCAACGGAAGGCCCGCGCGCATCCAGCTCCAGCCCGTGCATGAACTCAAGCCGGATTGGTCCGAATGCCGCTTGACTGCCTCGGTTCCGGCCTTCTAGAACAGATCCTCTCCAAGAAAAATCATTCTCTCCGTGAAAACGAAGTAAACGGCTTCATTTTGCGGCGACGGTTTGTCTTTCGGACGTGAACCAAGCTAGGTGTTGTGAGATTTGGCAAGCCAATCTTCCAGTTCGATCTGGAGCCGCTCGAAGCTCGAGTGTTGTTGTCGGCTATGCCTTTGGAATCGATATCTGAGCCTGCGAATCCCCGTGGCCTGCTTTCTCCGGCGGACGTCATGGCGGCCCCGGGCGAATCGGCGGCGGGTGTTACTGTCGGCACCCTCAACGTCGACGAATCCAACCCAAACTCGTTGTTGATGTTTGAGGGAATGGTCGATCTCGAGAGCGATTTACCTGTTGTCCAACCGAGCCTAGGTCCTGACATCCTTTCGAATTCAACCGAGGTGCCTCTCGTGCTGCCGCCGGCCGCTAGTATTCAACCTACCCAAAGTGGAGCGAGCGAGGTGTTCGATACGGGCCAAGGCACGGCCGGCATTGCGGGCCCGAACGATGCCACGACGAGCACCGCCTCCGACCCGTCCACTTTCGACAGTCATGCCGTCACGACGGTACAATTGACTGAGACGCTCAAGGCGGCGCAAGGGCCACCGACGGAGGGAATTGCGTCCGTAGTATCCATTGAAACGGAAAGTGCTGCGGATCAAAAAGCCGGTCGGCGAGGGGGTCTTCTTGGGGTGGCCGTCCGCGGCGTAGCTGCTTGGGAGGAGCAAGGCCCGGGACCAATAGGGGGTGCTCAGGTGCTCTTGCCCGACGAGAAAGATCCGGCAGTCGGAGCGGTCCAAGACGTGGCGGTCGACCCGAATGACCCCAGGGTCGTTTATGTCGGCACGGCAGGTGGAGGGGTTTGGAAGACGGACGATTCCACGGTTGCGAAGCCCGTCTGGAAGGCCAAGACCGACCAGTACCCGTCGCTGTCCATCTCCGCGATCTCCATCGATCCGACGAACCCCAAAATCGTTTACGCGGGAACCGGGAGCTACAGCACGGGCCTTTCGGAATTCAGCGGGTTCGGGAACCAGAATACCGCAGTCGGCTTGCTTAGGACGGTGGATGGGGGTGACAACTGGGCGCTCGTTGGTGGTCCCGAACTTCAAGGACGACGCATCAGCGGGATTGTGGTTGCGGAGGACGGTCTGAAAACCGTGTGAAAGTGCCGATTTGAAAACCGCACAGTGATTGAGGGGTATTTCCGAGATGGGCGAGGGCGACGCTGGGTTCGCCGCCCCCGCCGAGGTGCGGCCTTCTTTATTCGGGATTCTCGATC
>CAMAUY010000093.1 GCA_945861565.1 Akkermansia muciniphila | reverse complement strand
GCGCACGGATAAGTTCAGTTTTGATCACCGGAGCATCCTTTCGGAAAATCCGATGTAAGTCCCGCAAAATCGCTCCACCGACCTCTGATTACCTCGCTAACCTAAGCCCAAATCTGAGTGGCATTGGGCAGGATGCCAGCGCTCCCAGGGCAACGGCTCTCGGGCCGGGTCGCTAGCGGGCTTCGGGGCCGGGTTTGGCCCGGTAGACGAGAAAGAGTTCGCTGCCGGCAGGAGTCGCGGAGTGCAGGCGGAATTGTGCCGCCTGCGCGAGGGTTGGGAAGCCAATCCCATCGGACAAGGTAGGGGCTGCCTGTCCGCCAAACACCCAGGGGCACCAGGTAATATTTATTTCATCCACCAGCCGGCTCCGGATCAAGGCGTCGTTCAGTTCTCCTCCGCCTTCGCTCACAATCCGGCGGATGCCGAATTCACACCGCAACCACGCCAATGCATCCGCAAAATCGATGCCGTCGTCCGGATAGACCTTTACCCAGTCGGCATTTCGTCGAAGGCGAGCGAGGGCCTTTCCTCCAGCGTTGGCGGTGGTGAGCACGATGATGGGCCCCCATTTCCGCGCCCACACCGGTGCGTGGGATGGAATGGATCCGGTGCCGGTCACGAGCACGCGGACCGGATAGCGGGACAGGCCGGCGGCCGTACGCCGTTGATCAAAACGCCGCCCACCATTTCCCAGCGTGGCGCCGGTTTCAATGAGGGTGCGCGCTCCACAAAGTATGGCGTCAACCGTGGATCGGAGTTCGTATAGATGTTTCCGATCTTGTGGGCTGCCAAAGGTGGTAGTCCTGCGGGTTGCCGTGGCGATTTTTGCATCGGCGGTCATGGCAACATTGAGCAGCACAAATGGGTGGAGCGCGGGAGCCCGGGCAGGTCTGCTCGGCCGGATGGGCGCCAATTGCGACGACATATTAGTATTCTTCGTTGGGAATGGTTAAAGTATAAGCATGGCATCCCCGTAGCTGAAGAATCGGTATCCTTCCCGGATCGCCTCTCGATACACGTCAAGGATCCAGTCGCGGCCCGCGGTGAGTTCTCCGGGTGCGGCAAAGGCGCTAACAAGCATGAGCAGCGTGCTGCGGGGGAGGTGAAAATTCGTGAGCATCCCATCTACCACGAGAAATCCAGCGGGAGGATGGATATAGATCCGGGTGCGCCCGGTGGTGGCGGTGAGTCGAAAGGGCTCCACGGCATGTCGGGCATTCTCCGGAGCCCGCGCAGCCGATTCGAGGACTCGCACCGAGGTCGTGCCGATCGCGATGACCCGTCGGCCTTCCCGTCGGGCGTCGGTGACGGCGTGGGCGGTCTCCCCTGGCAGCTCGTAGCGCTCTTCGTGCATGGCATGATGTTCGATCGCCTCGGTCTTCACCGGCGCAAACGTGCCATGGCCGACGTGCAGCGTTACTTCACGGATCAGAACGCCCCGATCTTTCAGTTGCTGGATTAGTTCGGGTGTGAAATGGAGTCCGGCGGTGGGCGCAGCCACCGAGCCGTCATGCCGGGCATATACGGTTTGGTATCGGTCTCGGTCCTCCGTGGTGGATTCTCCGGAGGACCGGTGGATATAAGGTGGTAGTGGCATCTCGCCCAGTTGCCAGGCGGCAGCGGATACGTCTGCGACACCGAAAAATCGAAGGCAACAATGGCCGTCGGCCTCCTTCGCAACGACCTCGGCGGTGAGCGGCGCCAGGGTGCCGGAAGGGGTTGTGAAAATCAGCCGGGTACCGGGACGCACCCGTTTGCCGGGCCGGAGCAGGACACGCCACAAAAATGGAGAGAGTTCGTCGAGCAGGAGAATCTCAATGAGCCCCCCGGACGCTTCTTTGTATCCGCGAAGTCGAGCAGGGAATACTCGCGAATTATTGACGACGAGCACATCCCCCGATCGTAGGTACTCGGGAAGTTCGGCAAAGGTGCGGTGTTGAACGGTTCGAGTCGTCCGATCGAGCAGCAGGAGACGTGAGCCATCCCGACGCGAAGCCGGATGTTGGGCGATACGTTCGGGCGGCAGGAAAAAATCAAAGTCAGCGGTTTGCATTTTCCGAGGGAAGCGGAGGGGAGGAAGAGAACGGGGACCCGAATCCGGAGGAGAAGGATTTGACCCGGGGAGGATTTCTCAATGCCCAAGGGGCGGAGTGGGGTGAGTACCCGATCGCGACGGGGATGCATTGCGGGAGGGCATTTCGACCGAGCGCTCTGCTTAAAACGAGTGAGAATGAAGCCATTTTTGATTATTTAAATTAATAATAATCAATTAGTTACAAATTATAGTGGAGAGAAAAACGGAAGAAAATCCCGGCGGATTTCGACAAAAAAGAAGACATCCGGACAGCGATATCCGGCCATTGTGAACAACTTTCAGCCGCAAGACTTCAGGATCCTGTTGACCATTTAGGGGGTGGGAGGTTAGAAAAGGAGAAATTAGTAGGCCCTAGTGGATATGTCGCTTGATTCCGCACCCATCGTAACCGCGCCTTTGGAACCGGCCGAGGAGATGTCGTTTACGTGGCGATACCGTTACAAGCTGGACCCACAGTGCCGGGTTCAGTGCCCGGTGGAGTGGAGGCCGGCCGATCCGAATTTTGAATTTATGTTGGTGATTTGGCCTCACAATGAATCCAACCGAAAGGCCGGTTACATCAAGGGCCTGACACCGGACAAATTTCGGGCGTTGAAGGCGAAGTTTCTGACCATGCCGATGGGGGACAACAAGACGGACGCGCTGCGGCGGGCCATTTTCGGAAACACCCTCAAGACGAAGCTTGACCCGAGCGGTCGGTTTTGTTTGCCCCGCGATATGTGTACCGCGGTGGGTCTTGAGAAAGAGGTTCATTTTGACGGCAACGGGGACCAGTTCGGTATTTGGAACCCACAAACCTTCGATCAATGCGTCGACGTCGAGGCGCCCTTGACCGTTGACGCATTCAACCTGATTTAACCATGTCATTGCTTGGAAATCTAATGGCGGTGGGACGAACCATCGCCGGCGTCTCGCAGAAGCCGGAGTACCGGATTCACCGAGGACCCGCCGTCCCTGGGATTAACCTTGGCAGTCCGCGCGGATTTGGCAACGGCCTATGTGACCGCATTAAGCAGGATATTTTACGGAGAACGGCACCGTCACCGGTGCGGGAGCAGAATCCCTTCACAGTCAACTCTGAGGAACCGAGGTCTCTGGAAGGGTGGGCTCCCGCATCGGCCGGTGGCCGAAGTCAGCCGAACGACGGTGGCAATCGAATGGGGGTGACGCCGCCGGGACTGGACGGCGGAGAGGAGACGCCGAGCCACCCCTTGAAATCGGAGCCTGGGAGGTTGAGGGCTGAGTCGGATGTCGTCGGCGCATCGATCGAGGCGAATAGAATTTCGGATGGGTGGTTGGGTTGGATTTTGCGATTTCGGTGGGGTTCATCGGTCACGGGGGGGAGGCGGCCATTGGTTCAGGAGGAATTGCATTTGAACGATGTTCGTCCGGTGCGCAGTCGGCTTTTGGAATCGACCGTTGCGGAGTTGCCAGTGAGCGCTGCCCAGCGAGGGCCAAACCGACTGGCCAATCCATTTTCAGTGAAGATTGGCGTGGGCACCGGCACCCGCGTCCTGAGCACATCCGCGCCGGTCGGGACTCCGCCGAGGTCGGCGCCGGCGAGAACCATGGCGGACCGTCTTCCGAATTGGTTGCGTCGAGGCGATCGCAGGGCAGGGGAGGAAACCTTAGGGACATGAATCGTGCCAAGTTACATCCATCAGCCGGTGATGCTCCGGGAGGTATTGGAGTGGATGCAGCCGCGGGATGGAGCGGTCTACGTGGACGGGACGGCGGGTGGTGGCGGGCACTCCGCCGCCATTTTGGAGGCGAGTGGGCCGACGGGTCGGTTGTGGGCCTTCGACCGCGATGGCGAAGCCGTTCAAGCCGTCCGCGAGCGGTTGCGGGCCTGCTCAGAGCGGGTTGAGATTGTACAGTCGAATTTTGACCGAATGGCGGAAGTGGTTCCTGCCGGGACGGTCGCGGGGGTTCTTTTGGATTTGGGCGTTGCGAGCCCGCAGATAGACCAGGCCTGGCGCGGGTTTAGTTTTTTGCAAGACGGTGAGCTCGACATGCGCATGGACCGGCGGGGAGGAGTGACGGCGGCGCAGTTGTTGAACGAGCAGTCGGCCGAGGAATTAGCGCGGATTTTTTGGGAGAATGCCGATGAGCGGGATTCGCGGCGAATCGCGAGGGCGATTGTAGCCGATCGGTCGGTGCGGCCCTTTGTTAGTACGCAGCAGTTGGCGGAGTTGGTGGAGCGGGTGTGTCCGAGACGGGGCCGGAAGTCGCATCCGGCGACCCGGGTATTTCAAGCACTGCGGATCGAAGTCAACGATGAGATTGGATCCTTACGGCGAGGATTGGTTGCGGCGATGACGGTGCTTGCCGACCGGGGAAGATTGCTGGTGATCACGTTTGATTCGCTGGCCGACCGGGTGACGAAGGGATTCTTCCGGGATGAGGCCCGGGAGTACGAAGTGGTCGGGGATGTGGATGTTCCGATGTTACGAAGGCCGCGAGCGCCGAGGGCGAGGGTTCTGACCCGAAGATCGGTGATGCCGCGCGAGTCCGAGGTGATGGAAAATCCGCGGGCGCGAAGCGCGCAACTGCGGGTACTGGAGAAAATGGTCAATGGCGTCGAATGAGAAAAACGGTGCGGTGCGAGCGCGGTTTCGCGCCTACGCATTGTCGTTTGCCGGGGCGGCACTGATTGGTGCCGTCGGGCTGGGGCTCGTGCACCAACATAATCTCCATCATGAGCTCGCCAAGCGTGCCGGGCGGCTGGATCAGGAGATTCACGCCCTGGAGGACCGGATCCAGCAGCAGGTGAGAATTGCGGCAGCCTTAAGATCGCCATCGGTTCTGGAGGCTCGCATTCGGGAGCTCAATCTCGGCCTCGAGCCGATTCGGAGTGAACAGTGGATTTTCTTGAATCGTTCCGCCCGGCTTCTCCCGCCGGTCCGCCTGCAGGGCATCGTTGCGTCAAATGTTCCTCCGTTCTTCGGAGCGCCGTCGGCGGCACCGGTCACTCCGTTTCGCGCGGCTCCGGCCTTGTTGCCGGCCCCGAAAGTTCTGCCGGCATCGGGTGGGCCTGGCGTCGGCAACGGCGCGCTGATTGCGGGTTCCAGTCGCCGACCGGCGGCACCCGCTGCTCCGGCGGCACAGCGGAAGGGGCGCGCCTCGCCGCGGGTGGCACCGAGAGTAAACCTCGCAACCACCCATTGAAATGGAACGAGACCCCTCCAGTTTCTGGTTGCGGATCTTCACGTGGATGACGGCAGCCGGTCTGTCGGTGGCCGCTGGCCGGCTCGCGTGGGTGCAAGTGGTGCAACCGCTGCAGCCGATCGAATCGACCGACGTCACCGATCGAGTCATCGTCCGGCATGGTCGTCGGGGAATGATCCGTGATGGGCAGGGCACTCCGCTGGCCCTTTCCCATACGATCTACAATCTCAAGGTGGATCCGCACCTCCTGGGCAAAGACGCCTCCCGGTTTGCGGAGGCCACCGCCCCGTGGCTCGGTCTGCCGGAAGTTGAGCTCCGGACACTCCTCGACCTGAGCAACCATATTCGTTGGGTGCCGCGAGCAATGACCAATGCGGCCGGGCGGTTGGAAACCAACCGGGTTGCCTGGACCAATCGGTCCGTCTTGGTGAAGAGTGGTGTATTGCCCCAGGAATGGGAGGTCATTCGTGGAAATCTGCATAAACTTTGGCGACCGGAGCAGACGAATGAAATCAAACGGATGACCGCCGAGCTGCCCCGCCGTCAGCGAAACCAGGCGATCCGACTCTACCGCGAGAGGATGAATCAACTACGAGTGCTCGGTCTGGTGGGAGAGCCCGTAGAACTTAGATCCTACCCGCACGAGTCCGTGGCGGCCCACACGATTGGATACGTGACGAACGCCTTGGATGCGCAGCAGCGCCCACTGGATCAACTCGGTGGCGTGATGGGAATTGAGCGTCAATTCAATGAACAGTTGCGCGGGCGTGTTGGGCAACTGATGACCCATGTGACGAAGGGGAAGGAGCTGGCGGCCGAACGGGAGCTGGACCTCAAAGCCCTGGACGGGATGGATGTCGTGCTGACACTCGATCTACGCATCCAGAGCATCGCGGAGCAGGCGGTTGCCGCCGGGTTTGCCCGCCTGAGTCCCAAGAGCATTACCGCGATTGTGGTGCGACCCCAAACCGGCGAGATTCTCGCGTTGGTCTGCCATCCCGGATTCGTGCCCGGCCGGATGGGTGCGGAGTCGCAGACGGTGAACTATGCCACCCGGATGCAGATCGAGCCTGGGTCGACCTTTAAAATTTTTATCTATGCGGCCGTCCTGAACGAGGGATTGGCGCAACCCGACGATACCGAGGATACGGAAAATGGGCGTTGGGCGAGATATAGGATCAGCGACGACCATAGGAAGCCGGGCCGCTTCTCGCTCGAGGACTGCTTTGCGCAGTCCTTTAACGTCGTGGCCGCAAAGCTAACCCTGAGGCTTCCCGAGAATGTCCTCGTTCGTTACATGACAAACTTTGGATTCGGGACGCCCTCGGGACTCCCGCTCGGGTACGAGGAACGTGGTCGCGTCAAGTTTCCCGCGACACGTGGACAGCGGAATGGATGGGATGGTTTTACCCAGAGCCGGATGGCTTACGGATATTCGATCACCGCGACGCCGATCCAAATGGCCATGGCTCTGGCGATGATTGCGAACGGCGGCACATTATACGAACCGCAACTGGTCAAGCGAATCCAAGGACCAGGCGGGGAGGTGTTGCGGGAGTTCTCTCCCCGGAAGCGGGGTGCCGACTTGCTCAAACCGGATACGATTCAGACGATGCACCGGTTCATGAGGCGGGTGGTGACTCATGGCACGGGTGGCAAGGCTGCGGTTGACGATTGGGCCGTCGCCGGAAAAACCGGCACCGCGAGGAAGATTCCGCCGGGAGAAACCGAGTATAGCAGTCGAATTTTCTATGGTTCATTTGCCGGCTTCCTGCCCGCCGAGGACCCGCAGCTCGCAATCTTCGTGGTGGTGGATGAACCAACTCTGGTCGACAAGGCCTACTATGGCGGCGCTGCTGCCGGCCCGATCTTCGCAGAAATCGCCCGTGGGGCGGCTGCGTACCTGGCCATCCGCCCGTCGCCCAAGGTGGGGACGCCTGATCTCTCCGGCACCGGTAACGTCCCTCCCAGTGGAAAACCGATTGTCGCAGCGCAAACACCGCCATGAGTTTTTATCTCGATCAACTTCTCGAACATCTCCCGCACACACCCGTGCGTGGAGAACGCCGCTGCGTCGTAAACGGGATGACGACTGAGGCGAGGTCGGTGGCACCGGGCTGGGTTTATGTCTCCGTTCCGGAAGCAGCCCAGCCCAATCCGTATGCGGCCGTCCGGGCGGCCGAACGCGGCGCCGCCGCGGTCATTTGCGGCCCCGGCATTGTTACCCCCCGTCGGGTCCCGTGTGTCCGTGTCGCGGACGCACGTGTCGCCTATGCTCACGGGGCGTCCGCCCTCCATCGCCACCCGGCCAATCAGTTGAAGTTGATTGGCGTGCGCGGTGCCAGTTCCTTTGGAGTCGCTTGGTTCCTCCGCGAACTCCTGGCCGGCTGCGGGCGGGTCACCGGTTTCTTCTCGACCCGGGGCTGTGAAGTGGGAGACCGCTTCCTTCCCCGACCCGTGGAGCAGTTGGACTCGCAGGAATTCTTTGCCCAACTCGCCGCTCTCGGGAAACTGCGCGGCCAGATCGCCGTGATCGAGCTCACCGCCGGTCTTGATCTGACTCGAACCCTGGCCCCGGTACCCTGGTTTGGAACAGTCGCCGCTCCGGCCGATGGCTCGTACCTTGGCGATGATGTCTATCGCGTGATCGAAGCGCGGCCCGGCCCGGATCGATCCCGGGTGGTGATCTCCTCGCCTACCGGTCGTCTGGTCGGCAATCCGCGCGTCGCCGGCGAACGGAATCTCCGCGACTTTGTTACCGCCGCCCGCTGCCTTTTGCGTTGGGGTCTGAAGCCCTCCGAGGTCTCCGCAGCGAGCGACCGTCTGACCGCTGCACCTGGCCTCTGCGAACCGATCGATGCCGGCCAGCCGTTTTCCGTCTGGATCGACGGAGCCGATTCACCCAATGAACTGGCCCGGACGTTACACGAGGCGAGGGCAATGACCCGCGGACGGGTCGTCGTCGTGACCGGCGGCGGGTCTCGCCATTCTCTGGATGAGTGGTCCGGCTTGGTCCGGGTGGCGGCCGATGCGGCCGAGGCGATTTGGATTACGGGGAATGATCCCGGGACGTTGGAGGTAGCAGCAATCAGCGCAGGGTTTGCAGCCGGCGTGCGGATGGCGCGGGGTGGCGTGGCCCATATCGAGGGCGACCGATCCCGCGCCATTTCGCACGCCATTCGATGCGCCCGTGCTGGCGACGTCGTTGTCATTGCTGGAAAGGGGCACCGTCGGACCCAGGCAATCGACGGCGCGGTCATTCCATTCGACGATCGGCTGGTAGCCCAATTTGCTCTGGCGGAACGGGGTTATGCCGGAGGAGCCTCGTGAAGCCGCCGGTGGCGATTTGCCGCTCGCCTGGAATCAAATCCCCGGCATTTTTCCGATGATATAATCGCAGCTCATGGATCCGCGGACCTTGCAATTTGTGCTGGACGTTACCGAAGGCGAGTGCCTCCGCGGGGAGGCGTCGTCCATGATTGCTCGGGTACAAACCGATTCACGTCGAGTTCAACCCGGGGATTTGTTTGTGGCCCTGCGAGGGGAGCGGTTTGATGGTCACGACTATATCGAGGAAGTGGTGCGTCGTGGGGCGGCTGCGGTGCTGATCGATCGAACAATGTCGGGGGTGGTTCCGCCGGGGTCAATCGCGGTGATTGCGGTGCGCGACACCCGGCAGGCGCTTGGGCTTTTGGGTGCTCGGTATCGGGCGGGGTTCCAGATTCCGATGATCGCGGTGGCTGGGTCCAACGGAAAAACGTCGGTCAAAGAATTGCTGGCGACCGTGTTGGGTGCCGGGTACCGGGTCATCGCCAGCGAAGCCAGTTTCAACAATGATCTGGGCGTTCCGCAAACATTGCTGCGAATGGTTGCCCGCGATGAAATTGCAGTGCTGGAGGTTGGGACAAATCATCCCGGCGAATTGGGCCCGCTCCTGAAGATGATACGGCCCCGCATCGGTGTCCTGACCAGCCTGGGAAGGGAACATCTGGAGCACTTCGGCGACCTTCAAGGAGTGATTGCGGAAGAAGGGGTGCTTGCGGAGAGTATTTCATCCGAAGGACTGATGGTGGTGAACTCGGATTCTCCTGGCGTGGAACAAGTGATCGGCCGGGCATCCTGCCGGGTGCTGCGCGTGGGGTTTGCGTCGGCCAGCGATTGGAAGATTGTCTCCGTGACGGGAGATGCCGATGGAAGTGACGTCGAGATTGAGGGGGGCGGCGTTGGTTGGACGGGAATGTGGCGGGTGAATTTATTAGGTCGCCACATGGCGATCAATGCGGTTCTGGCCTTGGCGGTGGCCGCTGAGCTCGGATTGTCGCCCCGTCTTGCCCGCATCGGACTGGCCGGGGCGCGACCGTCGAAAATGCGCCTGAATGCGGGGGAAGCCGGGGGGGTGCGGATTTTGGATGATACTTATAATGCCAACGCGGATTCCGTGCTGGCCGCTTTGGAGACACTTACCGACCTCCCGTGTGCGGGCCGCCGTGTGGCGGTGCTCGGCGACATGGCGGAACTGGGCTGCCATGCCGAGGCCGCGCATGTGGAGGTCGGAAATGCCGCTGCCCGCTTGGCGGTGGATCGGCTGTGGACCGTTGGCTCTCGGGCGACGGTCACGGCGGACGCCGCCCGGCAGGCGGGCATGCAGGCGGCGGAGGCACATCCGAATCTGGAATCCGTGGTGCGATCGATGATTGAATTTCTGCGGCCGGGCGATGCGGTGCTGGTGAAAGCCAGCCGGTCTGCCCGGCTGGAGCGGTTGGTTGAATCCCTCCGGGCACAGTTGGGGGGAGGAGTCACTGCGTTGGCCGCAGTGCTTGTGTGATATGTTATACACTCTCTCCGACCTATTTCCTTACGCCCCTTGGTCGGTTTTTCAATACACGACTTTTCGGAGTGCGGGTGCGGCGATTACCGCGCTGCTCTTCAGTTGGTTCCTTGGGCCTCCCGTGATTGCCTGGCTCCGGCGGTTGAAATTGCGGCAGGATTATCCCGATAAGGCGGAAGACTCCTCGTTTCTGCACCGGAACACAGGCAAACAGGGGACTCCGACCATGGGAGGTTTGTTGATCGTCTTGGCTCTGGATTTGAGCGTGCTCCTGTGGGCGCGGTGGAATCATTTCGTGCTGCTGACGGTCCTGACGTTGGTGGTGCTGGCGGGGCTTGGATTTTATGACGACTGGCTGAAAGTCACCCGGCAATCCAACGCTGGGGCGCGATCTTATCTGAAGCTTACGGTGCAGGGAATCCTCGCCGTCGTGATCGCCGGATACCTTTGGTCGCGACCCTCCACGCGAGATTTGATTGGTGACATCAATATTCCCTTCTTGAAGCAGGCATTTATGACAGGGGTGCCGGCACTCGGGTTCCTGGTGACCGCGCTGGCCATCGTCGGCAGCTCCAATGCGGTTAACTTGACGGACGGAATGGACGGGCTGGCGATCGGTTGCACGCTGATTTGCGCTTCGGTGTTTTTTGTTTTCACCTATATTGCCGGCCACGCTCAGTTTGCCCGATACTTACTTGTGCCACCGGTGCCCGGAGCGGGTGAGTTGTCGGTGATTTGCGGAGCGATGATTGGCGCTTCCCTGGGTTTCCTCTGGTTTAACTGTCATCCCGCCGAGATTTTTATGGGCGACACGGGTTCGCTGGCACTGGGAGGAGCGCTGGGGGTGATGGCGGTGATGATTCATCAACCGTTCATTCTGCCGATCGCAGGGGGCGTCTTTGTCGCCGAGGCCTGCAGTGTGATGCTCCAGATCGGCTGGTTTAAGTTTACCCGGCGCAAGTACGGTGTGGGACGTCGGATTTTTCGGATGTCTCCCTTGCATCACCATTTCCGGGAATTGGGGTGGGCGGAATCTAAAATTGTCGCCCGATTTTACATTGTGGCGATCCTCTGTGCCCTGGCCGCGGTGAGTACGTTGAAATTGCGATGACCTGCCCTGTTCATTTGAGATTATTTCGCACCGCTACGGCTCGGTGGCGCCGGGTGCGAATTTACCCGACGGTTCCCCCTTGCACGGTGCCGGGGGGATGGCTAGATAGGTCTAACGCGGTGGTCGATTCGTCTGCCGTGAATATTGTCATTCCAAACCCAACCCAACCCATCCACAACATCCCGAAGAATCGCTGAATCTCATGAGCACACCTAATCCCCTAAACCCGCAAGGTTCACCCCTGGAGCAGTCTGCCCGCCGAAAGACGCTCCCGTACGTCGTCGCCCTGTTCGCCGCCTTCCATGTGCTGGCTCTTGGCGGACTGCTGTTTCTCGGTTGCAGTCCCGAGAAACCCGCGGTGACCCCGCCCGCCATCGGTGCCAATGACCAGGTAAATCCCAGCCCGGTCGACCCCATCCCCGCCCCCGTCGCTCCCGTCGAACCGGTGGTCTCCCAACCCGGGCCCTCCCAGCCGGTCGCCTCCGCCCCGTCCACGCCCTCTGCGCCGGTGAGCCTCCCGCCCATCACGCCCGAATCGGCTGCTGCCGGGGAATACAAAATCCGGGCCGGCGACAATGCGTACGTGATTGCCAAGGCCCGCGGCATTTCTGCGAAGGCCTTGATCGATGCCAATCCGAACCTCGACTGGAAACACCTCAAGGTGAACCAGATGATTCAGCTGCCGGCTGCCACGCCGGAGAATGCCGCGGTGGTCGGAGGAACGGGAGCGGGTGCCCAGGCGAACCTCGCTGCTGCGGGGGGTGAATTGGGATCCAACCATGAGGTAAAGCAGGGTGATACCCTGATGCGCATCGGCAAAAAATACGGGGTCAGTGTGAAGGCGATCCGCACGGCGAACGGACTGAAGTCGGATTCCATCTTTGTCGGTCAGAAGCTCAAGATCCCCGCCCGCACTTCGGCTGCGACCGGATCAGCACCGGCGTCGGAACCCGTCGCGATTCCGGTTTCTACGCAGCCAAAATAGCCCGGATTGTCCTCGATCCGACGCCCTTTCGCCATGATCTCCCGATTGAGCACCGGTCTCCTCCTAAGCTTGCTAGGTCTGATTGTGGTCAGCCTCTGGTCGCTCTACAGCGCGTTGCTGCTCGAGAAGCAGGCACAGGCGCTGTTTTCAAAGCAGTTGGTCGCGATTGGTATCGGGTTTGTCGGATTGACGATCGCGCAGGTGATCGATTACAGACGCTGGAATCGCCCGGTGTTGGTTGGATTGGTGTGGTTCGGCACGCTGACGCTGCTCGTACTGGTATTGATACTGGGGCGGGAAATTAATGGAGCCCGCCGCTGGCTTTATAATTTCCAGCCGTCGGAAATCGCCAAGCTCGCGTTGATTCTCGGCCTATCCTGGTATTGTACCCGTTTTAGAAATCGATTGAGATCGTTTCAATTTGGAGTTTTGTTCCCGGGATTGTTGGTGCTGCCCTTACTGGGCTTAATCTTCGTTGAACCGGATCGAGGCACGACTTTGCTCCTGGCTGGAATGACGGGTCTGATGCTGCTGGTTGCCGGAGTCCGATGGCAGCACGTGGCCGCGGTGGGGTTGATCGCAGGAGCGTGTGTGGGAACTCAACTCGCTTTTGATCCGCTCGTTCGTGCTCGCTTCAACGCGTGGCACCGGCCCGAAGAACATCGAAGCACGAAAGCCTATCAAAACCGGCTCGCCTTGCTCGCCCTCGCGGAAGGGGGCTTGCTGGGAAAGGGTCCCGGGGCAGGCACGTTGATGCGGACCGTGCCCGAACAACACACCGACTTTATTCTGTCGGTCATCGGAGAGGAACTTGGGCTCGTGGGAACGTGGTTCGTCGTGGCAGCCTTCGCCACAATCTTGTACTGCGGCAACGCGATCGCCCGCCGAGCTGGGGCTTCTGGCGACACATTCGGGATGCTGCTGGCAGCCGGAGTGACCCTCTTGATCACCCTCCAGGCGTGGTTCAACATCGCGGTGGTAACAAAGTTGCTCCCAAACAAGGGAATCGTTCTGCCATTTGTCAGTCGAGGCGGTTCGAATGTGATCGTGATGCTGATCCTGGCGGGCTTGTTGCTCAGTATTGATCGATACACAGCGAAGGCCACCCGCCCTCCCAACAAATTGGGTAAACTCAACCCGTTCGCCGGAGCGGATGGGGATCTGGCATTCGGCCGAGCCGGTGGGAATCCGTTCGATCCATGACGCCACCGCTTTCCTCTCTTCATGTTGCCATCGCCTGTGGCGGCACCGGTGGCCATTTGTTCCCAGGGGTCGCGGTGGGTAGTGAGTTGGTCCGGCGGGGGCATGAAGTGACGCTGCTCGTCTCGCCGAAGGACGTCGATCAACAGGCAGTTCGGTGCCTTGCCGACATGAAAGTTGAGACGCTGCCGGCGGTGGGACTTCAGGAGGGCCGTCGCCTCGCCTTTCTCCGCGGGTTTTGGCAGTCCCGCCAAGCGGCAAGACGTCTGTTTTCCCGACATCGCCCGCACGCAGTGCTTGGGATGGGTGGTTTCACTTCGGCACCGCCGATCCTCGCGGGGCGTCGGCTCGGTGCAGCCACTTTTATCCATGAATCGAATGTAATTCCCGGCCGCGCCAACCGCTGGCTCGCTCATGTCGTCGATGAATGTTTTGTCGGATTCCTCGAAACCGCCGCCAGGTTATGGAATCCACGGATCTCCCACACCGGAACTCCGGTCCGGGACTCCTTCCAGCCCATGGAGATGGCAGCCGCTCGGATGTCGCTCGGCCTGGATCCCCGCCGCCCGGTACTCCTCATCATGGGCGGCAGCCAAGGTGCCACCGGATTGAACGATCTCTTCTTGAAGGCGTTGCCACAGATCGCATCCGTCGTCCGGGATCTCCAGTTTATCCATCTTACCGGCACGCTCGGTCTGGACGTGGCCCGGAAGGCTCATGCGTTGGCCGGTGTCCGGAGTGTTGTTGTGCCATTTCTCTCCGAGATGGAGTTGGCTTTGTGCGCCGCTACGCTGGCGGTCAGCCGGGCTGGAGCTTCCTCGCTCGCTGAACTCGCCGCCCTCCAGGTACCCGCGATTTTGATTCCGTTTCCCGCTGCGACGGACCGGCACCAACACTTCAATGCGGCAGCGGTAGCCCGTAACGGTGCCGCCGTGGTCCTGGATCAAGAGCTGACTTCGGCCGAGCAGTTCCGTCATGCCGTGCTTCGCATTCTTACCAATCCCATTCGAAGAGATTCGATGGCTCGGGCGATGGCTTCCCAGTATGAGCCGCGGGCTGCGGAGGCCATTGCCGGCGGACTTTTAAGCTTGGCTACGCTGATAGGCGTAGTGACAGGTCGCGGAGAATCTGCCACGGTCTCGTTCCCGGAACCGGAGCGAAGAAAGGCGATTGAGGTCCTATGAGCGCGCTCGGTTTTCAATTCGGAACCACCGCTGAGGGGGCGGTTATCAACCCTTCCAAGGAGCAGGATTCAGTTGTCGTTAGCACTTGTTTCTTGGAAGGAGATCGCCCTCTCTGCCGTGGGACCGGACTGGCAGCTGCACTGCGTGACACGCTTTCGCCCGTGAGCGTCGTGCGCGAGATGGAACCGCTGGCTCGTCGGACCACGCTGCGCGTCGGTGGTGCCGCCACTGTTTGGCTGGAACCTGCGCACGAAGCGGATCTCGCTGCAGCACTCGTGGCCGCCCGCCTCCATCGTCAACCGGTTTTTCTCCTCGGCCGCGGCTCCAACTTGGTGGTGCGTGACGGCGGTATCCCGGGGCTCGTCGTGTGCCTGTCGCCGCCGACCTTTTCCGCCCTTACGGTCGAGGGCGATCGTCTCCGCTGTGGTGCCGGCGCCCGACTCAAGGACGTGGCGAATATCGCGCGTCGGGCCGGTCTGGCCGGTTTTGAATTTCTCGATGGCATTCCCGGAAGCGTGGGCGGCGGTCTTCGCATGAATGCCGGCGCAATGGGGGGCTGGATGTTTGAGTTCGTGGAATGGGTGCGTCTCATGGAACCGGACGGCCAGATCTTGACCCTTCCGGCGAGCGAAATCGCCGCCGAATATCGCTCCTGTCCCCGGCTCCGAACGGCTGTCGCTCTCGCTGCCGTATTGCGGGGCAAGCCCGGCGATCCCGACGCGATTAAAGCTTCCATGGACCGTAACAACGCGCGGCGCTGGGAGTCGCAACCGTCTCAGCCCAGCGCGGGTTGCATTTTTAAGAATCCGGGCCCCGAACTTTCAGCGGGCCGTCTGCTGGATGAACTCGGATTGAAGGGATTGAAACGAGGTCAGGCGATGGTCTCCGATGTGCACGCAAATTTTATCGTGAATCTCGGCGGCGCGAGCGCCGGGGACGTGCTCGGCCTCATCGAGGAGGTGAGCGACCGGGTGCGGTGCGCCCGTGGAATTGAGCTTCAGACCGAGGTGGAAATCGTTGGAAGAGACTGACCTTCGCGCATGAATTTATCGGGTGCCAATTCGTTTCCTGGCTCGCTTCGTGTCGTCGTTCTGCTCGGCGGGGCATCGGCCGAACGCGCCGTTTCCTTGCGATCGGGCGCCGCCGTCGCGCGTGCCCTTCGACGGCTGGGGCATTTTGTCACCGAAGTGGATCCGCATCCAGGCGCCCTCAGCCTGCCGGCGCGGACAGACGTGGTGTTTCTCGCCCTGCATGGAACCTATGGTGAAGACGGTACGGTCCAGGCAGAGTTGGAGGCGTTGGGTGTCCCGTACACCGGCAGCGGTGTCGCCGCCAGTTTGTTTGCGTTTGATAAGGTGGTCACCAAACGACGCTGCACCGCGGCCGGAGTCCCCAACGCTCGGTTTGAAGTATTTTCTTCCTCCAACTGCTCCTGGCCTGCAGGTTGGAGAACGCCCGTCGTGCTGAAGCCTGTTCGTCAGGGAAGTAGCGTCGGATTGCAGTTTGTTGAGCAGCCTGACGAGTTTCCGGCCGCGCTCGCCGCCGCCGCGTGTTTCGGCGATGTCTTGATGGAGGAGCGAATCATCGGACGTGAAACAACCGTTGGCATTCTGGACGGCAGCGCTCTACCCATCGTCGAAGCACGCCCACGACATGGCGGTTTCACCTATGCCAATAAATATACCCCCGGCGCCACGGAGTATTTCTGCCCGGCTGAGTTCGACGCCGGGACAGCCGGTCGGATCCAGTCCGAGGCGCTCGCCGCATTCCACGCGGTCGGGGCTCGGGATTATGGCCGGGTGGACGTCATGGTTCGGCCCGACGGTTCTCCGTCTGTGCTCGAAGTGAATACGCTTCCCGGAATGACCGAGACCAGCCTGCTTCCAAAGGCGGCCGCGGTCGCCGGAATCGACTTCCCCTCCCTTTGCCAGCGGATGTTGGATCTGGCCCTCATTCGGTCTGTTCCCCGCGGTACCGCCCCAATCCCCGAGCCTTCCTTCGCATGATCAAACTCCCGCTCTCCTCCTTGAACCGTCGCCGTCGCTCGGATCCATTCCGGGATCGCCGGCTCGATGTCCGGGTTCACATTGATGCGAGAAGCCATGCGCGACGGTGCTGGTACTTCCGGTTTGCAGGGGTTGCAGCGTTGCTCATCGTCGGATCCATTTTGGCCCGTCCCCTGCGGTCAGTGCTTCTCGATGGGTGGATTTATCGGATGCCGGCGTTGGCATTAAAAAGCCTTCCAATATCCACCGACGGAGTTCTCTCCCGGGCAGAGATTGAACAAACCGCGGGCGTTCGTTTCGGGCAGAACGTCCTCGCGCTTGATCTGCCTCTCTTACAAGAGCGGCTTACCCGGCACCCAAGAATTCAGTCGGCTGCGGTGGAGCGGATTCTCCCGGACACCCTCCGGATTGAAGTGCGTGAACGAATCCCCATCGCGCGCGTCGTCGTCTTGGCCATCCAGGGCTTCCGAGTCAGCTATCTGCTCGATGATCAGGCCGTAGTGATGTTACCCATCGAGAAGGGCCGCGGCAATGCTGAGGCCATCGATGCCGAAGCAACTCTGCCCGTCATTACGGGTGCCAATCCTTCGGACCTCGTTCTGGGTCATGCCACCGCTCAGGCCGATCTGAACGCAGCCCTCCGGTTGTTATCTGCGTTTGAGCGGTCGGATCTTGTTGGCGTTACCGAGATCGGCAGCATTGACCTCTCCATCCGCGGTGTGCTCCGCGCATCGGCCGGTCCGTCCAGTCTGATCACCTTTCACCCTGACCACATCCCCGGGCAGTTAATCGATTGGCAGCGTATCTGGAACGAAGGGACGGCTTCCGGTCGCGCCATTGCGACGCTGGATCTTGCCGCCGGCTTGAACATTCCCTTGCGCTGGCACGAGACGCCGCCGCCGCCCAGTCCGGAGAAAAAATCTCTCAAACCCAAACGCAACCGGAGAAATCATGTTTGACCCAAGCTCTGTCGTGGTCGGTCTCGAAATTGGCACGTCCAAAATCTGCGCCGTTGTGGCGGATGTCACCGTCGAGGGTACGTTTCGGGTCCTGGGTCTCGGCCAGGCCGAATCGAGGGGTGTTCGCAAGGGCGAAATCGTCAATTCGGCCGAACTTCCCGAACTTCTTCGACACGCCCTAAAAGAGGCCGAAGAGATGGCCGATGTCGAGGTTCGCAGTGTCTGGCTTGGCGTTACCGGTGGTCACATCCACGGAACGTATAACAAGGGCTTTCACCCCATCGCCAGTGACGACCGGGAAATCACCGAGGACGACGTCGAGGATGTATTGCGCATGGCCAAGGCACTGAATCTTCCCGCCCACAATCACCCCATTCATCTCATCCGACAACACTTTGGAATCGACGGGGAGGTCACCGAAAACCCGGTCGGCATGTACGGCAATCGCCTGGAAGCGGATGTCCTGGTGCTGCACGGGAACTTCAATCGACTCCAGGGCGCAATTCGGGCTGTTAAATCCCTCAATATCGAAGTCGAAGACATCGCGTTCAATGGGCTCGCCTCCCAACTCGCGGTGCTGACTTCCGAACAAAAGGAGCTTGGCACTCTGCTCCTGGATTTGGGGGCCGGCACGACTGAATACGTGGTGACAGAAGATGGAATTGTTCATCACGCGGGCGTTCTCACCGTGGGTGGAGACCACGTGTCTCAGGATCTTGTGACGGGGTTGCGGATCCCACTGGGACTCGCGGAGCAATTGAAAGTGGAATACGGCTCGGCCTCGCCGGATGACCATCTCCCCGGCGAAACGCTGGAGTTACCGAGCGGCAACGGCCTCGCAGCGCGGAGCATCAACCGGGAACACTTTCATCGCATTCTGCACGCCCGACTGGAGGAAACCCTCCAGATCATCGAGCAGAAATTGGCGGAAGCCGGCATGTTGGGCCGGCTGCAAGGGGGCGTAGTCCTTACCGGGGGCTGTTCGCAGACCGTTGGTCTGGTGCAACTCGCCAAGGATGTCTTTCAACTGCCCGTCCAGATCGGAGAAATCCACTGCGTCGCGGGGATGAACGAAGCCGTGAACCAGCCGGAGTTCGCCACTCCGATCGGTCTCGCGAAGTACGGTTCGTTTCGTGTGCAGCGACAACTGGCTTCCGGGGGACGTTTCAACGTTCGACGCGCCCTCAGTCAGTTGTTTGGCCGTTGAGTTATCCCTCCCTTCCCCTATCCCATGAAAGCACCGTCGATGCTCCCCACTGTGAAAGTCATTGGATTCGGCAATGCCGGCTGCGCCGTGGCCGGCCGCGTCTATCAACAGGGATTGCTCGCCGGTGCCGAGTTCCTCGTGATGAATACCGATCAGGCTGCCCTCGCCTCGTGCCCGGTTCCAAGCCAATTGTGCGTGGGCCTCCCCGTCACCCGAGGGCTGGGCACCGGCGGTGACATCGAGCTTGGCCGCAGTGCCGCGGAACGCGATGCCGCCGCGATTCGCGCCAGTGCCGATGCCAGCCTCGTGTTTGTTTTAGTCGGGCTCGGCGGCGGCAGCGGTACCGGCGGAGCCCCCGTGTTCGCACGCCTCGCCCGGGAGGTGGGCGCTCTCGTCATCGTCATTGCCACCACTCCCTTCGAATTTGAAGGGGGACTCCGCCGTGCCAATGCCGAAGCCGGACTCCAGGATCTCCGGGCGGCAGCCGACGCCGTCATTGTACTCCCTAACGGCAATCTCGCCCGACTCCTCGACGAACGGACGCCCGTCACCGAGGCCTTTCGCGCCGTCGGCGACCGCGCAGCGGAGGCGGTGACGGGCCTCTGGAGATTGCTCGCCCAGCCCGGCATTCTGCCGGTGGATTTTGCCGGACTGGAACGATTGGTCCGCGGTCGGCACGCCGAAAGCGCTTTTGCTTCCGTGGAGGCCTCGGGAGAATCCCGTGTCCGCGAAGCCGTCAGCAAACTTGCAACCCACCCATGTCTCGACGAGGGCAGGGCCCTCGCGCAGGCTGACGCCCTCATCCTCTCTCTCGCCGGTGGCCCCGAAGTGAGCCTCGCCGAAATTGACCGGGCCTCGCGCGAAGTTGGCCGCCTCTGCCCGGACAACGTCCAGATGCTCGTCGGGACGAGTGTGGATGAGGCGCTGGTTGGACGATTGCGAATAACGGTGTTCCCCGCACGGTGGACTGCGGTGAACGTACTCTCCCAGCCAGTCCCAAACCGTGCGTCCCCGCCTCTTCGAGTTCACCTCGATCCCGCTTCGGTCCAAACGCTCAAGCCCTCGGATCTCCCGGATGTAGGAGAGATGGAAAGCGCGGAACCGGAGACGGCTAACTCAAACGCGGCCGCCCTCCCACCCCAGGCTCGGCCCTCCCGTCGCGGACGCAAAACGAATCATCAACCGGAGCTGAACTTGTTTCCAGCGTCCCGGGGCCGTTTTGACAACACGCCCGCAACCATTCATCAAAACGAGAATCTCGACGAACCGACCTTCCGCCGCCGGAACTTAGTCCTGAACTGATCTTCAATGACTGAAAGCATGCCTGCGGCCTCTCGTGCCGGTCATGATGCGGAGGATTCCTGGAAGCCGATGGCACTGCGTACGGCGGTGTGCCTGGCGGCCGGCCTCGCGGGCTGGGCGTGGCATGGACGGAGTCATTCCATCTCCACCGCGGCCTACATGCTGGCCTATCTATTCGGGGGATGGGATCTCGCACGCCATACGTGGGACGATCTGCGGGAGATTCGTTTTGACACCCATTTCCTAATGCTGCTTTGCGTTCCCGGGGCCGTGGCGGTCGGGGCTTGGGGCGAAGGAGCTGTCCTCCTTTTTCTCTTTGCGGCTTCGTCGACGATGGAAGAATTCGCGGCGGCTCGAACTCGCCGGGAAATCGGGGCGCTGTTGAATCGGGCGCCCAAAGAGGCTCGTCAGCTCATCAATGGGACCGAGCGGATCGTGCCGGTCGCAGCCCTCATGCCGGGCGACTGGATCCGTGTCACCGCGGGCGATCTGGTGCCGCTCGATTTTGAAGTGGCCCAAGGAGAAAGTGCGTGTGACGAGTCGACCTTGACGGGCGAGGCGGAGCCCGTGCGCAAAAAAGCGGGGGACACCGCGATGGCGGGCACGCTGAATCAATGGGGCATGCTCGAAGGCAAGGTGTTGCGGGCGGAAGGAGACAGCACGCTGCAGCGGATTATACGATTGGTGGAATCGGCCCAGCGGCAGAAGGCACCGGTGCAGCGCTTCACCGACCGATTCGGCTCGGGCTACACAGCGGTCGTTATCGCCGTCTGTGCCGGCGTGTTCGTGTTCTGGTGGCAGCGCATGGGAGCTCCACCCGTGTTGTCCACTGATTCGATACCGAGCGCGTTCTACCGGGCGATGACCCTGCTGGTAGTTTTGTCACCCTGCGCCCTCGTCCTCTCCGTGCCGTCGGCGATCCTCTCCGCCATCGCCTTTGGGGCTCGCCACGGTGTCCTGTTCCGAGGAGGCGCTGCGATCGAGAATTTGGCGGGTGTGAATACCGTGGCATTTGACAAGACCGGGACCCTCACCGAAGGCAAACTGCGCGTCGTCGCGGTGGAAGTTTTCCGCGGTGACGAGACGTCCGTGCTTGGGGCGGCGCGCGGTCTGGGGGGGCTTTCGAGCCACCCGATGTCTCGCGCGGTCGTTCAGGAAATCGAACGGCGTGGCGTCGTGGCGATTGCAATCGAAGGTCCGGAAACCCTGCCGGGCCGCGGCATTCGTGGCACGCTGGCGGGGCGCCGGATGGCATTGGGTAACCGTGGACTGGCTGAGGAAACGGCCGGGGCACCGATACCGGAAGCGGTCGGAGAAACGTCCGAGACGTGGCTGGCCGCCTCGGACCTGCTGGGTCGCTTTAGCTTGGAAGATTCGCTTCGCCCCGAAACCCCTAAACTCATCCGGAAACTGCACGAGGAAGGTTTGAAAACGGTCATGCTGACCGGCGATCGCGCCGCAATTGCGGGGCGGATTGGCGGACATGCCGGGGTTAATCGCATCATGAGTGAATTGAAGCCGGAGGACAAACTGGCTGAAGTGCAACGGTAAAAGGCGGCGGGCGAGTCCGTGGCCATGATTGGCGACGGCGTCAATGACGCGCCGGTACTGGCGGTGGCGGACGTGGGGGTGGCCATGGGTGCCCGGGGGTCGGATGCCGCAATTGAACAGGCGGACGTGGTCTTGATGCATGATCGCCTGGAAAATTTCCTCCTTGCGTTCCATCTCAGTCGACGGGCGCGACGCATCATCCGACAAAATCTGGCGATCTCACTGGGGACGATTGCGGTGATGGCGTTGGCGGCGCTGTTCTGGCCGGGGCTCCGCTTGGCCGAGGGTGTGGCCGCCCACGAGGGCAGCACGGTGGTAGTGGTTTTGAACAGCCTCCGGTTGCTTTGGAATTCCGAGAGTTGAGGGCGGTGGGAAAGTTTCCCAGCCGCGGTGCCCATTCGGAGCGGG
>CAMAUY010000092.1 GCA_945861565.1 Akkermansia muciniphila | reverse complement strand
TGGCTTCAAGAAGCCATGCGCTTACTTTCAAGCGTGGCCATTGTGAAAAATCAGCCGAGTTCTCAATATCCCGCCTGCCTATTGTTCTTCCGCGGGTCCATCCTTCAACCAATCCGGCCAATCCACTTTTCTTGAAACTGCCCTGGTCGGTAGCTCTTTCCGATCCAAAGCTCTTGACATACATTGAACCGCAATGTATGAGACTTCTACGTATGGACATGAGTAAGGACTTGGTTGCTGCTTCCGCCACGCCGCTCGTGCTTGCCATCCTTGCCGAAGGCGACAGTTACGGCTACGCCATCATCAAGCGAGTGACCGAGTTGTCAGGCGGGCACCTAAAATGGACCGACGGCATGCTTTATCCCGTGTTGCACCGGCTTGAGCGCCACGGTCATGTCGCAGCGACGTGGTCCGCGTCCGAGAACGGCCGCAGGCGCAAGTACTACCGGATCACGAGCGAAGGTCGGGCGCAGCTCGCAGGCCACCGGCAGCAGTGGCAGGCCGTAGACGTTACCCTGCGGGGTATCTGGACGAAGGCGTGCCCCGTATGACAACATTCACCGATCGATCGATCGAGGAGCAAATTGCGCAGTGGCGGGCGTATGTACGCCGCCGGCCGGCCCTGCAGGGTCACGACGTGGAGGAGCTCGAGGGACATTTGCGCGACCAGTTCGTGGCGCTTACTGAGGCCGGCCTGGCGGGGGACGAAGCTTTCCTGGTCGCGGTGAAGCGCTTGGGGAGTCTCGATGCGCTTTCGCGCGAGTTCGCGCGCGCGCATTCCGAGCGGCTGTGGAAGCAATTGGTGCTCGCCGGCGACGCGGATAAGTCGGCGAACACCGCATCCGGCGAGCTGCTCGTCGTCCTGAGCCTTGCCATCGCCGCGGCGTTGGCCATCAAGGTGCCGGCGCTGTTCGGTCATCGGATCGACGGGGGTGACGAACCGTTCTACTTCCGCAACGCCAGTCTGTTCGTCTTGCCACTGCTTACGATCTACTTCCTGTGGAAGCGTGGGTTGAGCGTCGCGAGTGGCGTCTGGCTGGCGCTGCCCTTCGCGGCTGGGGCTGTTTTCGCCAACGTCTTCCCCTTTCCCAAGGGCAGTGACACCGAGGTGCTGACGATCCTGCACCTGCCAATCGCTCTATGGCTGGCCGTGGGATTCGCGTACGTCCGAGGCCGCTGGTTCGCCGACGGTGCGCGCATGAACTTCGTCCGGTTCTCGGGCGAGCTGGCGATCTACTACGTGCTCATCGCGCTCGGCGGGGGTGTCTTCACCGGTTTTACGTTCATGATGTTCAAGGCCATCGAGATGAACGCTGAGTGGTTCGTGGGGGGCTGGCTGATTCCGTGCGGGGCGGCGGGGGCCGTCCTCATCGGATCCTGGCTGGTGGAGGCGAAACAAAGCGTCATCGAGAACATGGCACCCGTGCTGACAAGGCTCTTCACGCCGCTGTTCACAGTGCTGCTTCTGGTGTTTCTGGCGACGATGGCGTGGACAGGCAGCCCTATCAACGTGAAGCGGGAGGTACTGATCGGCTTTGATCTGCTGCTTGCGGTCGTCGTCGGGCTGGTGCTCTACGCCGCTTCCGCGCGTGATCCGCAGGCACCGCCCGACTTCTTCGACGGCCTGCAACTGCTGCTCATGGTCAGCGCGCTCGTGGTCGATGGGGTGGCGCTTGCGGCGATCGCGACACGCATCTCCGAGTTTGGTTTTACTCCCAACCGAGCGGCGGCGCTTGGCGAGAATCTCGTTCTGCTCGTCAACTTGACTTGGTCGGCGTGGATCTATGCATGCTTCCTTCGTCACCGGAGCTCGTTTGCCGTCCTGGAGCGATGGCAGATCGCCTATCTGCCCGTGTACTCGGTATGGGCGGCACTGGTGGTTGTCCTGTTCCCGCTCGTGTTCGGCTACCGTTGATGCCTCCCCACGGGCACTGCACCGGCCGATTGAACCTGTCACTTTTGAAACATACTGTTCGGCCCGGCCAATCTCCACGTTCAACATGAGCGCCAGGTTTTCATTCGTGCTATTCGTGTCATTCGTGGGCACGCCCGCATTTTCTTTTGCCCACGAATCACACCAATCACACGAATGCCTGAGCCGATTGACGCTGGAGTTCTTCGGGGTCCGGAGGCCGAACCAGGCTGCTCCCGTGAACACGCCGGTTGCGTCGTGGTTCCATGCTGGATGCCCTCGGCGGCGCGTCACTGAGCAGTATATTCAAGCAGGTTGGAAATGAGATCATGAAGTACGCGGTCATCATAGAGAAGGGCGAGACCGGTTACGGTGCGTACGTGCCGGACCTACCGGGGTGTGTGGCGGTGGGGGAGACGCCGGTTGAGACCGAAGTGTTAATCCGGGAAGCAGTGGAGTTCCACCTTGAGGGTCTTCGCGAGGACGGCATCCGGCCACCGGAGCCGGCGGCTGTCGCGCAGTACGTGGAGGTCTGAATGCCGAACATGCGCCGTAGCGAACCCGGCCATCGCGCTCTGGTTGCAGTCCACGCGTCCCCCGGGCCGGGTCGCTGAGGCCGCTTCTGGAAGGGTGAAGATTGAAGTTTCGCCCGATATCGTTGTCTGGACATCGGCGGGCTGGGTAACCGCAGGTATATGGCTTCCCGTCGCAGGACTTCCCGGTCTGGTCTATTCACCAGAATTCTCCCGTTTGCCCGTGTCCCGGCAAACCCCCTTCCGCGCGGTCGCGACAAATTCGATCATTTCCTGAGCCGGGTCGGAACGATGCTTGCTTCGCGCCTCGACGAGCAGATCTGCGAGCCTCTGCCGGCTTCGAAAAAGCAGGAGGTAGAGCGCCCGCAGTTCAAGTCGTTGGGCGGCATCAAAACCCAACCGGCGGAGGCCCACCACATTGAGGCCACAAATTCCGTTGTCGCCCCGCGCGATACAAAACGGCGGCAGATCCCGGCTGATGGCCGATCCTCCCTGCATCATCGCGAGTCGCCCGATTCGGGTGAATTGGTGCACCAGGCAGTTACCGGAAATGAAGGCGCGATCCGCGACGGTGACATGCCCGGCAAGGAGGCTGCCGTTGGCAAAAACATTTTGATTTCCAACGACGCAATTGTGTCCGGCGTGGCTGCCCACCATGAACAGGTTCCCGTTTCCGATGACGGTCTCCTCGTCGAGCTTGCTCGATCGATGAATCGTCACGTGTTCCCGAAAGACGTTGTCGTCGCCAATCCGCAACCGGGTCGGGCTACCGCCGTACTTCAAGTCTTGGGGTGCGTCGCCGACCACGGCGCCGGCGTGAAATTTGTTCCGGACGCCAACGTCAGTGTGACCTGTGATGGTCACCTGCGGGCCCAGAATGCAGCCGGCGCCCAGCGTCACGTGCTCGTCGACCACAGAAAACGGCCCCACAACCACGCTGTCTCCGAGGTGGGCTTTGGGATGAACCACCGCGGTCCGATGAATCTGCGTGTCGGCCATGAGCCTCAAGGGTGCTTCAAATCATCCGATCCAGGAAATAGCGAAGTTGATGGGCGGATTTAGAACTGCCGCAGAAACCGCAGGTCATTCTCGTAAAACAATCGAATGTCGGTGATTCCGTAGCGCAGCATGGCAATGCGCTCGATCCCGAATCCGAAGGCCCATCCCGACCAAACCTCCGGGTCGTAGCCGACATTCTCAAAGACTTGTGGATGGACCATTCCGCAGCCGGCAATCTCCAGCCAATCCTTCCCGAGTTTTTTGACCAGAGCATTGGTGAAATCAATTTCCAGACTCGGCTCGGTATAACTAAAATAGTGTGGCCGAAAGCGAAGGCGAGTATCGACGCCGAGCAATTCCTTGAACACGGCCTCGACCGTTCCCTTCAAATCCCCCATCGTAACATCTCGATCGACGTATAATCCCTCAATCTGATTGAAGGTGGGGTTGTGGGTCGCGTCCGCATTGTCACGACGATAGACACGCCCCGGAACGATAATTCGGATGGGTGGCGCTTGGGATTTCATCACTCGGATCTGGACCGACGACGTGTGCGTGCGGAGCAAGGAGAGGTGATCGGAGACCGGATGGGTTGGAGGGACTCTCGCCGGTTCCTGAACAAAGAACGTGTCTTGCGCATCCCGTGCGGGATGATCGGCGGGCGTGTTGAGGGCGTCGAAGCAATGATATTCGTCCTCGATCTCGGGACCGTCCGCCACCGCGAAACCCAACTTGCGAAATGCGCGGACAATATCGTCGGTGACCTGGGTTAACGGGTGCAGCCGACCGAGAGAACGACGTCGTCCTGGAAGTGTGAAATCGGTAGCTTCCTTGGGCAGGGCTGCCAAGAGTTCGAGTTCGCTCCGACGATCCGTCAGGGCGGATTCGATTGCCAACTTGGCCGCATTGACGGCCTTGCCGGCGGCTGGTTTTTCTTCCTTGGGAAGCGCTCCGAGTTGTTTGAGCAGGTGGGTGAAACGCCCGTCCGAACCAAGGTAAGAGCCTTTGGTTTGTTCCAGTGCGGGCAAGTCCGCAGCCGTTTTCAGATCGGCGAGTGCGGATTCCTTCACCGCGTCCACAAGTGCGAGCAACGACATGGGAAGCGAGGATGGAGAAACGGGTGAGTTGAGGCGAGATCCTTGTTCTCAATCTCAGGATCCAAAAGAAAAAAGGGCAGCCGTTCGGACGGATGCCCTTTTCTTGAAATCGCGCAACCCCTCCTGGGGGATTCTCGAGGTCCGTTTAGGCCTTGACGGTTTTGGACTCTTTGCCCGCGGCGGCGAGGGTGGCCAGCTTGGTCTTCAGCGCACCCTGGGCGATCTTGACTAATTCGCCGAAGGCCCCGGCGTCGGTTGCTGCGAGATCTGCGATGACCTTGCGGTCCAAGCTGACCTTTGCGGCTTTCAGACCTTCCATGAATCGGCTGTAGGTAATGCCGGCGGCACGAGAGGCCGCATTGATGCGTGCCTGCCAAAGGTAGCGAAACTCCCGTTTCTTGGTGCGGCGATCTCGATAGGCGTACTTCAGGCCGTGATCGACGGCATCACTGGCGTAGCGGTACAGTTTCGAGCGTTTGAGGCGGAAGCCCTTGGCGAGCTGCAGCATCCTCTTGCGACGTTTGCGGGAAGCGGGGGCGTTCGTGACACGCATGGAAAAAATTGGCTAATGGTTGACTAAATCGGCAAAAATGAACGGTTCTGAAGACCCGCCGGGCCGGTATTCTGGTGAATTCCCGCCCCGCGAAGGCTCTTGCCAGCCCAAACTGGGTCAGCGCGTGAACGGCAGACAAGCTTTAATCTTGTAGGTATCACGGTCGTTGATGAGTTTGGCTCGGGTCAAACGACGGCGACGTTTGGAATTTTTCCCCGACAACAGATGACGCATGCCACTATGGCGAGCCATCACCTTGCCGCTCGCAGTGATCTTAAATCGCTTGCTCACGGACTTTTTGGTTTTGATACCCTTCGGACGACGCATAAAAATCAGCCTCAGTTCTACGTAAAAGAGCGGGCACTATACGTGTGAACGCGGATGGAGCAAGGGGTATTTTGCATACAAAATGGGCTGGCGATTCCCGGGTCACCCCGCGCAAGCTGGTTCTGTCATGGCTGATCCACGTTACGAAAAACTGGCGTCCCTCCTCATTCAGTATTCCTGCAGCCTCCGCCGGGGCGAACGAATCCTACTGGATTTAGTGGATGTACCGGATGACATGGCCGTCGCCCTGCTCCGGGCCACTCGGGCAGCGGGGGCCATTCCTCTGGTTGAGGTTCGACACACCCGAGTGATCCGCGAGATCCAACGCGATACCGATGCCACTCACGCCCGGCTCGTGCGCGAGCTCGAGATGTATCGGATGAAAAAAGTGCAGGCTTACATTGCCATCCGAGGTGCGGCGAATGCAGCGGAAACCTCGGATGTCCCTGCCGCCCGGCAACAATTGTACGCCAAGACCCTCCGACCGGTGCTGGACTATCGCGTGAACAAGACGAAGTGGTGCGTCTTGCGCTGGCCGACCCCGAGCATGGCGCAAGCGGCCAATATGAGCACGGAGGCGTTTGAAGATTTCTATTTTGAGGTTTGTACCATGGACTACCGGCGCATGGCTCGATCCATGATGCCGCTCGAAAAACGGATGCAGCGGGCCGACCGCATTCACATCAAAGGACCGGGGACGGACTTGACGTTTAGCATCCGGGGTATCGGAGCTAGGAAATGCGAGGGAATCCGAAATATTCCCGACGGCGAATGTTTCAGCTGTCCGACCCTGAAATCAGCCAACGGCCACATTCAGTTCAATACGCCGACCCTCTACTCCGGCACCAAGTTCGAAAATATTCGCCTCGAACTGAACGACGGACTCATCGTCAGGGCCACGGGATCCAATGAAAAAAAACTCAACGAGATCCTCGACACGGACCCAGGAGCCCGCTTTATCGGAGAATTTTCGCTCGGATTTAATCCGCACATCCAGAATCCCATGTGCGACATACTCTTCGATGAAAAAATTGCAGGATCGCTTCATTTCACCCCGGGCCAAGCCTACGAAGACTGCGGCAATGGCAACAAATCAGCGGTCCATTGGGACATGGTCCTCATTCAGCGACCCGAATGGGGCGGGGGAGAAGTCTGGTTCGATGGTGAATTGATTCGGCAGGATGGCCGGTTCCTGCCCAAGGACTTGCGGGGATTGAACCCGGAGAACCTCAAGTAAGGCGGAGTCGGATCAGCTCCCGTTCCTTACCGACCATTCTTCGCAAGAAAACCTAATACAACCCCCTCACAGTTTTAGAGAAATTGATTAGCTCTGCTTCTTGACCGTTTTCTCCCCCCCGCTACGCTAGGAGGGATCGAATGTCCGCGTTGCTTGGCTTGGCTCTGTGCCGCGCCGGGACGTGGTTGAATTTTCTAAAGAATCCGATTTTCATGAGCACCACCATCGTTCCGGGAACTCCCGGACCCGTTTCCCAGATCTCGCAAATCCCCGAAGCCGTGATCCGTATCGCCGGCAATTCGCAGGACGGCATTCAGGCGATCGGCGGCTTTCTAGCGCGTCTCGCCGGACGGAGCGAACAAGAGGTCATGACTTTCATGACCATTCCTTCGACGATTTCGGGAGGGCCCTCAATTTTCCAAGTCCGCATCGGATCTGGCGAAGTGCTGTCCGCCGGTGATGAAGCAGATATGTTGCTAGCCTTCTACCAACACAGCTACGACAACCACTTGGGCTCCCTGAGAAAGGGGGGAGTCGTATTATACGATTCCGACCACGTCAAAGAGCTCCAACCGGAGAATCTTTCCAAGTACCGGCACGTAGGCGTCGCTATTTCCGGACTGACGGTCGAGGCGATTGGCGGCAGCGGACGCGACAAGGGCAAGAATGTGTTTGCCCTCGGGTTATTGGCCAGGATGTTTGACTTGAGCGTACCGAAACTGCACAAGCTGCTCGAGGAACGGTTTACTGGCAAGGATCCGTCCATCGTTCAGAATGCCCTCAACTGCTTCAATGCGGGGTACAATTACACTCTCGCAACGGCGCACGAGTTGTTCCGGCTCAAGCCCGGCGAAAACGTTGGCCACAATCAAGTGGTGATGAGTGGCAATGAAGCCATCGCGTTGGGACTGCTCGCCGCGGGCGTGCGCTTTGGTGCGGGCTACCCGATCACGCCTTGGTCGGACATCATGGAAATGCTTCGCCGGGAATTGCCCAAGTACGGCGGAATCTTCGTTCAGGGTGAAGATGAAATTGCCTCGGTTTCCATGGCCATCGGGGCCAGCTACGCCGGCCGCGTGGCGGTCACCGGATCCTCTGGCCCTGGCATCGCACTGAAGACCGAGGCGCTGGGTTGGGCGTCGATGGCCGAAATGCCCTTGGTGATCATTGACGTACAGCGTGGGGGACCGTCCACCGGTATGCCGACGAGTGTGGAACAATCGGACCTCAACATCGCCTGCTTTGGTGGTCATGGCGACAGTCCACGGGTGGTGCTGGCTCCCTCGACCGTCGAGGATTGCTTCTATACCGCGATCGAAGCGGTCAATCTCGCCCGCAAGTACAGCACCCCGGTGATCTTGCTCACGGATCAGGGCATTGCCACCCGCATCGAGGCGTTTCCGGAGCCGGACCTCAAAAAAGTTTGCCAGGATATAAGCCCGGATCTTAGCCCGATCGCTGACCACAAACCCTACGATCTATCGGCGCCCGACGGTATCACACGCCATATTGCTCCTGGCACGCGCGTTGCCAGCGGAAAATACCCCGTTGTAACGGGGCTTGAGCACGATGAACTCGGACATCCAACCGGGTCGCCTAAGCTGCACATCGCGATGACCAGCAAACGTCGAAGCAAGCTGCAAAAGCTCGGACGCGAACTGCCTGTCCCCAAGGTTTACGGCCCCTCGGAGGGACAAATCCTGCTGGTTGGGTGGGGGTCCGCCCAGGGACCCATTCAGGAGGCGGTGAAGACCGCCCGCGCCGCCGGGGAAGCAGTCTCCGGTTTGCATATCAAATATATCAACCCGCTGCCCGAAGGCCTTGAGCAAATATTTGAAGGATTCCGTCACGTTTTTGTGGTGGAGCTCAATGATGAGGGGCTCTACGGCTACGGCCAACTGGCGGCCGTGCTCCGCGCCCGCTACTGCAACCCCAAGATTCGGGGTATCAACAAAGTCGATGGCCTCACGTGGAAGATTCGCGAAATTCTAGATCGCGCTCGCGCTCTGGCCCAATAACCCACCGTTCCCACCGTTCCCACTGTTCCCTCCTTTCCATACTTCGAATTCCAAGCCATGAATTCCCTCGCCTTCCCCTTCGTTCCGCTCGATCGCACCGGCGGTATCCCGCTCATTCCGGTACCACCGCTGCCGGACAGTGAACGCAAGCCTCTCACCAAGAAAGAGGTCTCCGCAGATCACCCCACCTGGTGCCCCGGTTGCGGTGACTTCTCGGTCCTCGCGCTCTATTTCAAGATGATTGAAAAGCGGAAGCTATGGCACGAGAAGATCACCACGGTCGCTGGAATCGGGTGCTCCAGCCGCTTTCCGTATTTTGTCCAGGCCCACGGAGCCCACTACATCCACGGGCGGGCCCTTCCGTTCGCGAGCGGTATTTCGCTCTCAAGGCCGGATCTGCATGTTTTCGTATTTGGAGGTGACGGCGATGCCTTCTCCATCGGCGGCAACCACTTCAATCACACGGCCCGGAAAAACATCAAACTCACCTACGTGGTGATGGATAATCAAGTGTATGGTTTGACCAAGAACCAGACGTCACCCACATCACCGCTCGGCCGCAAGTCCAAGACGGATGCCTGGGGTTCCGCGGACCGCCCGATTAACCCGATGAAACAGGCGATCTCAGCGGGAGCCACCTTCGTGGGTCGCACCTCCGCCACGAGCCCGAATCATGTGCTCGAAATGATGGAGGCAGCCATGGATCACGATGGATTCAGCTTTATCGAATGCCTCAGCGAGTGCGTCGAGTTCTTTCCGGGTGCTTTTGATGCCGCCATTCCACGCAAGGGCGGCAAGTTTGAACTGATACCTCCCAGCCACGATGTTACCGATGAGTACGCTGCCTATCGCCTCGCCGACAACCCGTGGCCTGGTCAATTCGGCATTTTCTACAAGGTCAACCGCCCGACCAAGAACGCCAGCGAAGCGAAGATCATCGCAGATCATCGGGCCAAGGTGACCGGGCTCGCAGACTGGCAGATTCTCCAGAAGAATTTTGATCGGATGAAATAGTCGGAATGGCTAGAACTCTTTTCGCGGGTGTCCGGATTCTCGATTGTACGGGGGCTGAACCGTATCCGGGCGAGGTGCTGGTTGACGGGGCTCGCATCGCCGCGATCGCTCGGGATGGAAACCGATTGTCTCGCGAGAATGTCGTCGTAATCGACGGCGACGGGGCCACGTTGATGCCAGGGTTGATCGAGTCGCATGGGCATCTGAGCATCGAGAACGCCGCGGAGCTTGTGCAGATTGGCATGATTCCCCCGGAGGAGACGACGCTCATCGCGGTGCGTAACGCGCGGTTATACCTCGACTGTGGTATTACGAGTTGCATCAGCGCGGCGGCAGCGAAGCCTCGGACGGATGTCGTCATTCGCAATGCGATCAACAAGGGCGAGATTCCCGGTCCACGGTTGCTTGCGGCGAGTCCGTGGCTGACGGTTACCGGCGGATTGGGCGATATGCGAACGCTCCACATGCCTCACATGAGCTCCATGGCGATCACGGTCGATGGCCCGGAGAATTTTCGGCGGCTGACCCGCGAGCTGATTCGTGAAGGCGTGGACATCATCAAGCTCGTGCTCTCCGGCGACACATTCGTTCCGCACGCGCCATCCCACACCACGGTGATGAGCGAAGCGGAAGTCGCCGCGGTCGCGGAAGTCGTCCGTGCGCACGGCAAGCGAATGAGCGCCCATGCTCGGAGTGCCGAATCCGTCAAGCTCGCGGTGCGGCACGGCGTCAAGGTGATCTATCATGCCAACTTCGCCGACGAGGAGGCGATCGACCTGCTGGAAGCCAACAAGGAATGGGTTTTCGTGAGTCCAAACATTGGCTTCACCGCCACGGCGGCCTACGAAGGCGGGAAGTGGTTTACGGAGCAGCAGGTCCAGGAATTTGGATTCCGTGAAGAGCTGGCGGGTGCCGCGCGCGGACTGCAAGAACTGAAGAAGCGGGGCGTTCGTATCCTGGGGGGGGGCGACTACGGCTTCTTCGTGACTCCGCACGGTCAAAATGCGCGCGACCTCGATCATCTCATCCGGTACTGCGCCTTCACGCCGATGGAAGCGCTCCTCACCATGACGAAACATGGCGGAGCCGCGATGGATTTGCCCAATGACCTGGGACAGATTCAGACCGGTTTCCTCGCCGACCTGCTCCTGGTGAAGTCGGACCCGCTCGTCGATCCGAAAGTCCTGCTCGACCGCAATAATCTGATCGCCGTCATGAAGAACGGCGAGTTCCATCGCCGATCGCCCTAGGGCTCGGATTTTAATCGGAGCCTAACCGGAATTGCTTGGGACCATTCGCAGCGCCTGTTTGAATTTTTGAACAGGCTTTCAGGGCAGCGGTTTGATTTTGATATTCTTGTACCAGCAGGCGGATCCGTGATCCTGGAGCCCAATATAACCTCCCTGCGGGTGATCCTTGTAGGCGATATCGAACTTATGTTCCGATCCGTCCGGGCGTCGGTAAGGTTGGGTAAACTTTGCGAGATCGATTTGATTCACAACGTCGCCGTTTAGCATTACCTCGATCTTCGAGTCCTTGGAGGTAATTTCCATGTGATTCAATTCTCCGATCGGCCGCATCGCATTTCGCTTCGGTTTGGCGAGGTCGTACAGTGCGCCCGTGTCGTGATACCCGGCACCGGTCGTGTCATCGATGGCGATTTCAAGTCCGTTGAAACCAATATCCTTGCCGGGCCGGGGAGTCAGCGACGCGGTGCGAATAAAAATTCCGCTATTGCAGAACGGTGTGATCGTGAAATCCAGGCTCAAGATGAAGTTGGTCCATTGGTTCTCGTGAACCACCATATAGTGCCCGGCACGATGCGGATTCAGCGAACCGTTCTGGATCTGGTTTTTTGGGGCGGAACGATCGCTGTTCATCCAACCCGCGTACGACCTGCCGTCGAAGAGCAGTTGCCAGCCGTCCCGTCGCTCCGCTTCGCTCAGCACATTGGCCGGGCTTGGGGTGAGCTTCTTGACCCGCATCTTGCGATAGCGGACAAACTGTTTGGTGAGGTCGCCACCGCCATGCACCTGCAAACCAATTCCTCCCCGGTCGGGGTGGCGGAGTTCCCTTTCCTGCCATTCACAGAAGCGAATCCCATTGATCCAGGTGGTAATATGCGGCGGATTCCCGACGATTCGCGCTCGGAGTTCATTCCATTCACCGTGCCGCCAAAATGTGGACCACGCCTCGGGCAGAACGGGAAGACGCGGCGGTGCCGGTGAGGGCACTTCTTTGATCTCTGTTACCTTTTTCAAGAAACTGAAATTTCGGACGTCGGGTTTGCCGCCGATTCCCTCCCCATAGATGCCCATCAAACTCCCGTCGGCGTGATAGTCGATCAGCGCCTGCCAGGCCCTTCCGTCTTCGGTGCTGCGCAAGAAGAGACCGCTATCTGGGCCGAAATCATTATTCATTTCGAGGGCAACCTCAAAATCGCCGAAACTCTCATCGGTTAGAATGATGCCACCGTTGCCTGGCATGTCTTGGGATCCGATCAGCGCTCCGTTTTCGACGACCCAACGGCCGCCGGTTTTGTTCTGGCTTGCCCGGCTATGGCCGGACTTGGGACTCACGTGCCAACCGCTGAGGGTCCGGCCGTCGAATAGCGGCATGAATCCCTCTTCTGCGGAGCTGATTCCAATTGCGGCGAATAGTGCTGCCACGTGAACGATCATTTTTTTCATGACGAAACAATCTCCTCTCGCACCGAATTCCAGATCCTAGCCCCTTTCTGTCGATAACTTCGACGGCCGTTTTGATGACCACCATCGTGGCGCATCCCCAGATTGAAGCGGTATGAATGGCCGTCGCAACACGAAGGGCGGGAGGGAAGAACGAGGCATGGGGGGCTTTGTATCAGGGGCTTCTTGAAAACACAATAGTCCGCGCTCCGTGTTCCTACAGCAATGTCCCCGCGACCGGTGTGCTGCCGAGAGCGATGGCATCGGGTTCTATCAGTGTGGCCCCCTTGAGCAGTCGGCAGAACTCTTTCTTGGTCGATCGCTGATGCGCTCCGTCGCCGCCGGTCAGCGTCGGCATGACTTTGTAGTCCACGGCGAGGCGCTCGAGACGAACGATGCGGACAAAGCCATCACCCACTTTCCAGACCTGTGCTTGCTTCAGCTTCATTCCCGGAGCATACGGAATCACCCGACCCGATGGCGACTATTCCGTCGGGGAATGCAGGCAACCGGGCCGGGTCCAAAGGTGATCTGTCGCCCGAGGAAAAACACTTGACACCCCGGATCCTGAGTTGACGCTGCGGGCGATTGCATTTTTCATCGAAACCCAATCTCGCGAACTGCGGGTCACTCTAAACGCTAAACGATTGCCCGCTATCCAGGGTCTGACTATGAAAACGAGAAATCTTTTGCCCGCTGCTTTCACGTTGATCGAACTTCTTGTCGTCATTGCCATTATCGCGATCCTCGCTGGGATGCTCCTTCCGGCACTTGCGAGAGCGAAGGGGAAGGCGTTAACGATTCGGTGCAATAGCAATCACAAGCAAATCGCTCTGGGAATGCATATGTATGCCGACGATAACGGCGAGAGGTATCCGGTCTACAACGATTGGGGCACGATGGGCGGGACAACGGGGGCGATGGATCTGCACGGGGGCAGGACTCCGGCCACGAACCGTCCGCTGAACAAGTATGTTCCGGCCTTTGAGGTGTATCATTGTCCTGCAGACAAGGGGGATTCCCTGTGGCTTAGCACCTTTCCGAAGGGGATTCGGAGTTGCTACGCCGGCTGGGGAAACAGTTACCTCACGGTTTGGTCAGTCGAAACGTTACGAGTGAAGCATGTCACAGGCGACTCGCGCGCTCCGGGTACCCCGCAAGGGACACCGATTAAGACCAGCGAGATCGGCCGGAGTCCCTCCAACAAACTGATTCAGGGGGACTGGCCATGGTGGGCCGACCGCAATAAGAATGACTTGGCCAGTCAGTGGCATAATTATAAGGGGCAATACCGGATGAACGTCCTCTTCGGGGATGGTCACACGGAGTATTTCCAGTTTCCCAAGGAAGCCTACCAGTGGAATTACACCGGTCCCGCCCCCGATCCCAATTTTAAGTGGTGGTGACCAGACGAGAGAATTTGATCTCCGCGTAGCTTCCCGCCAGGATCTGTCGCCCGGGGTGGATACTCACCCAAAGCGGTGTCGTGCTTCGCTTGCCACCGCACTCCATAAGGGCGCACTCGCAGTGAAATGGTCAAACTTCAGTATCCCTCCGGGACGGTGGCTAACCCTGTATTCTCGGTGCGATCCGACTCCTGGGAGCGCTGGCATCGTGCCGGCGAACCTGCAGAGAGGACCAACACTCGCCGGCAGGGATGCCGGCGCTCCCAGGTTCATGGTCTCAACTCGAGACAACTCGCAGGCCTTATGTGCGCGATTCTAGAACGAGTGAAGATTCTTGTCGTACACCCCCTGTCGGGGGGGGGGATTGAAATCTGGTTTTGCATCCTTCAGTGGATGAGGTGAGGATCGGACACCCATGAAAAATCTCAATCGCTTCACCCCCTCTCTCCGCGCGTGCTTGCCTAGTCTACGTCGGGGGCGATGTTGGTTCGGTGGGGGGGCGGCAGGTTCGAGTTTAACTTCAGCTGGGAATCGGGGCGGGGCCTTCACGCTGATCGAACTGCTCGTGGTCATCGCCATCATCGCCATCCTGGCGGGAATGCTGCTGCCGTCGTTGTCCCGGGCCAAGTCCCAGGCGATTCGAACGGCGTGTATTAACAACCAAAAGCAGATTGGTATTGGCTACAAACTTTACGTGGATGACAGCCGTGGGACCTACCCGGTTCACTCGGGTTGGGCCGATTTCGGTGGAAAACGGGCGACCAATTATCCCGACATCGTTGGCTATGGCCCCCGGACGCCGGAAACCAATCGGCCGCTCAATCGCTACACCGGAGCGGCGGCTGTTTTTCATTGCCCGGCGGATCGCGGCGACTCGCTGGCGAACGAGGCCTTCGGCCAGAAATATTCCTCGGCGTGGGAAGGTTGGGGAAACAGTTACCTCGGTATGTGGTCGGTTGATTATTCGCGGGCAAAAAAGGTCACCGACGCACCCACGGGTAGTCCCATCAAGGAAAGTGAGGTCGCCTTGCGGCCCACCACCAAGATTATCCAGGGGGACTGGGTCTGGCACTCGAATCGAAACACAACGGATCCGCAGAATCTCTGGCACAACTTCAAAGGCAAGCGCGTCGATGTGATGCTATTTGGAGACGGTCACGTGGCGAATTCCACTTTCCCGTCGTTGACCATCGTCGCGGACCCCACGTTTTGGTCCAAGCCGCCCGACATGAATTTTACCTGGTGGTGAAGGGAATAGTAATTTGCTTTTTGGCGTTCCGCCGTTATTTCAATCCGTATGACTATCAAAGGAAAAGCGGCGGTGATCACGGGAGCCAGCCGGGGTATCGGACGGGCTACAGCATTGGCTCTGGCCCGGGGCGGTTGCGATGTCGCAGTCAACTACAGCCGCTCACGAGATGAGGCGGAGCAGACGGCCGCCGCGGCCCGCAAATTGGGAGTGAGCGCAATTTGCATTCTGGCGGACGTGGCGGACGACGGTGCCTGCCGCGCGATGATCGACACGGCGGCCAAAGAATTCGGCCGGCTCGATATCCTAGTCAATAACGCCGGCACCACGGAGTTCATTCCGCACGCGAACCTTGACGATGTGACGGATGCGCATTGGGACCGCATCTTTGGCGTGAATCTGAAGGGTCCGTTCCAATGTATTCGGGCGGCCCGCAAGTATCTGGAGGCCTCGGGCAACGGGCTTGTCGTCAACGTGACCAGCGTGGCGGGTATCGCCGGCACAGGAAGTTCCGTTCCTTACTGCGCGTCCAAGGCCGCGTTGATTAACATGACGATTTCGCTGGCCCGCGCTCTCGGTCCGACGATTCGTGTCAATTCCGTTGCGCCCGGTTTCATTGCCGGCGAATGGCTGCAGAAGGGTTTGGGTGCGGATTACGAAGCCGCAAAGGAGGCCCGCGAGAAATTGAATGTGTTGGGAAAGGTCTGCGAACCGGAGGACATCGCCGCCGCAATTCTCAGTATTATCACGGGCTCGGACTTGGTCACGGGTCAGACCCTCGTCTGCGATGGCGGGATGCTGGTCGGTCCGAAGGCGTAACCTGGGTCATGGTGCCCGTGTCGAAGGCAGACCGGCGCAATCCGTGAAGGGAAGGGGTTGAGTTGTCGGATGGCAGAGTCCGTTTAACGGATTTCCGCCCCCGTCCTGCACGGCGCCCCCCTTGCTACCGGGCACGTTTGATCACGGTGCTCAGGATTTTTTCCACCGTTTGAATGTAGGCTGGCGTGAGGATCTGGAGATGTTGGCCCGGAACCGGGTGGAAGGTGACACCGTTGCGCGCGAGATGCCGCCAACACGACATGAAAATCGGATTGGAGTCGTCACTGAGAAAGACATCGACCGAACCGGGATACCGCTGGAGCCGATACGCCGACGCGAGGGCTAAATAATAGTCAGCAAATCCGGGTACTTGCGGAGCCTGACTGTCCGCCGGCGGCGGGATCGGCACGACGGGTGGTTTGGAGCGGTTCTTGGCCATCCATAGTCGGAGGGCGATCCAACGCCCCCGAAAATATTCGACGCGGTCGCAGTTCCGCATTTTCCAGAATTGTCGGAGGTGAAACACGGCGCGGTCGCTGAGATAGGACGCCATGATCCGGACATAGATCGGCCATGGAATTCGGGAGATCGGCCCGGTGTCGAAGAGCGCGAGCAGGGAGACTCGCTGCCCAAGGCGATGAAGCTGTTGGGCGACTTCAAACGCAATCAAGCCCCCCATCGAGTAGCCTCCCAACATATACGGTCCCTCAGGCTGCAAGGAGCGAAGTTCCTGCACGTAATGCGCCGCCATGCCCTCCAGGGTGGTGTGCCGCGCCGCCTTGCCATCCAATCCGATCGCCTGAATGCCGAAAACCGGTTGATCGGGGGCCAGTAGTTGGGCCAAGTCCAAAAAGGTATACACATCCCCACCCCAGCCATGGACAAGAAACAAGGGCGGTTTGGACCCCAGCGGTTGGAGGGGTACCAGCGAACTCCAGCGCGGTGCCCAATGGTCGTCCGTGAGCCGCCGGGCCAGCGATTCGATCGTGGGCGTTTGGAACAGCGCGGCGATGGGCAGTTTGCGGCTGAGGAGCTTTTCGATTTGCGCGGCCATGCGTACCGCCTGGAGCGAGTGGCCGCCCAAGTCAAAGAAGTTGTCATGAATGCCCACGCGATTGCAGCGCAGGAGGGTCTGCCAAATCTGCACCAGCTTGGACTCCAGGAGATTACGCGCCGGCACATAGCCTGTGCCCGCGTTGAGTTCCCCTCCTTCCCGGGTCAGCAGCGCCTGGCGATCCAGCTTGCCATTGGGCGTCAGAGGGAGGGACTCCAGGAGCGTAAAGCGCGCGGGCACCATGTAGTCCGGCAGTTTCTGCCCCGCCCACGAGCGCAAGGTCTCCATGGAGACGCTCGCTCCGTTCCGGGCGACGAGAAACGCCGCCAGGCTTTTTTCACCGTCGCCGTCGTTTAGCGCCACTACCGCGCAGGCGCTCAGATCCGGATGCGCCCCCAACACCGTATCAATCTCCCCAAGCTCAACCCGGAAACCCCGGATCTTGACCTGATGATCGGCCCGGCCCAGGTACTCGATGCAACCGTCGGGCAGAGTGCGCGCCAAGTCGCCGGTGCGATACAGCCGTGCCCCGGGGGTTGGGTCAAAAGAATCTCGGACAAATCGCTCCGCCGTTTTTTCGGGCTGGTTCCAGTAGCCTCGGGCCAGCGCCTTTCCTCCAATATAGAGTTCGCCGGGCACTCCTGTCGGCACTGGATTCCCATGCTTATCCAGGAGATAAATCCGAGTGTTGAAAATGGGTTTTCCGATCGGCGGCAATTCCGGCCAGGTGTCCGGCGATGGCGGCAGTTTCCATGCGGTCACCACGTGCGATTCCGTCGGCCCATAATGATTGTGCAAAGTGACTTCAGGTCGGGTGGAAAAAAATCCACGGATCGCTGGGGTGATGCGCAATTGTTCCCCGGCGGTGATAATTTCACGCAGCGACGGCACTGGTTGCTGAGAGAATCCGGCCGCCGCGTCGGCGAAATGCTGCAGCATGACCACGGGCAGAAATAGTCGTTCCAATTGTCGCCCGGCAATGAACTCCCATAAAGCCGCCGGATCCAGTCGTGTTTGTGGATCAATCAGGACCAACGTGCCGCCGGAAGACCAGGTCGAAAACATCTCTTGAAACGACACGTCAAAGTTCAGCGAGGCAAACTGGAGCGTCCGCAGGCCGGCCTCGGATTGGCGCACTTGCCACTCCATGAGATTGACCAGCGGACCGTGCTCCATGGCCACACCCTTCGGTTGACCGGTGGAACCGGAGGTGTAGAGAATGTAAGCTAGGTTCTTAGGAGAGGCAGAGACCGCGAGGTTCTCTTCTCCCAGGTCGGGCGGCAAATCCTCGAGACATATTGCCTTGGCCACGTCCAGCGGCAGACGGCCCGTCAGCGCGGTCTGCGTGACCAGCCAGGATCCGCCGTTTTTTTCGATCATGTAAGCGAGTCGATCCTTGGGGTAGTCGGGGTCGAGTGGGACATAGGCACCGCCCGCCTTGAGGATGCCGAGGACGGCGACGACCATTTCAAGAGAACGTTCAAGGCACAGGCCCACGGGGACATCGGGCCCCACGCCCAGTCCGTGCAGATGGTGGGCGAGTTGGTTGGCGCGGCGGTTGAGAGCTCGGTAGGTGAGGGATTGATCCTCGAAGGTGACCGCCACGGTGTCGGGGGTTCGTTCGACTTGGGCCTCGAAGAGCTGGTGGACGCACTCGTGCCTGGAGGTGTCTGTGCGGGTGTCGTTCCAGGTCACCAGCAGACGGTGCCGTTCCTCGGCGGATAACAGGTTCAACCGCCCGATCGTTTCGTCCGGATGGGCCACGATGGAGCGCAGTAACTCTTCGAAGTGAACGGCCATGCGCGCCACGCTTGGTGCCGTAAAGAGATCGCTCGCGTACTCGAATTCGCATTCCCATTGCGGACTGGCGGTACTGAGGCTCAGGAGCAGGTCCCCTTTGCTCGTCCTGGTTCGGATGGGCAGCAACTCGAGGCGGGCTTCGTCCAGTCGCCACTCGGGTAGACCTTCTTCCACGAGCACGAACATCGCTTGATAGAGTGGCGTCTGACTCATAGCCCGGCCCGGTGTCGTCAGCTCGACGATCTGTTCAAAGGGCAGATCGGCGTGGGCCAGAGCACCGTGCACCCGCTCTCGCACCCGCCCGAGCAGTCCGCGAAAACTCTGACTGCTCTCGAGTCGCGAACGGAGGGGCAGGGTATTGAGGAAGAAGCCCAGCAGCGACTGCACTTCCGGCCGGTCGCGGTTGGCCACCGGCGTGCCCACGATCAAATCGTCCTGTCCGGAGTAGCGATGGAGCCAAACTTGAAAGACCCCGAGCATCAGGCTGAAGAGGCTCGTGGCCTCCTGCCGGGCCAGTCCGCGCAATGCCTCGACCAAGGGACCCGGCAGGACGAAACGATGCACCTCGCCCTGACCGGTGGGCCGGGCGGGTCTTGCTTTTTCCGTGGGCAACTCCAGCGGCAGCGGCAGGGCGTTGAGTTCTTCGCGCCAGTAGGTTCGTTCTTGTTCCAGCAGTTCGTCCGACAACTGTTGGCGCTGCCACACCGCATAGTCCGCGTACTGCACGGGCAGTGCTGCCAACTCTGCGAGTGGGCCTGCCGCGTAGAGATGTTCCCACTCCTTGAGGAACAACCGCATTGACCACTCATCCATCACCCCGTGATGAAAGGTGAGCGCCAGTAGGTATTCCACCGCATCCAGGCGCACCCAGCAAGCCCGCCAGAGCGGCGCTTGGCTTAAATCAAATGGACGGCGTACTTCTTCGGCCAGTCGTGCCTCCGCCACCGCCTCCCTCCGATCCGGTGGTACAGTCCGCAAGTCCACGTCTTCCCATGGCAGGATGAGCTCGGTGGCGGGGATGATCTTTTGGATCAAATCCTCGCCCGCCTGGACCAGGGCCGTACGCAACACTTCGTGCCGATTCACGATCATTTGCAGACTGTCGCGCAAACGCTCGACCCCTACCGTGCCGTGCAGACGATAGACGACGGGGACATTATAGGTGGCCGGGTCGGGGAGGGTCTGTTGCAGGAGCCACATGCGCTGCTGTCCGAAGGACATGGGCAGAGCCTGCCGTCGATCCGCTGCCGGGATGGCGGCCCAAGCCGGGCCGAACCGTCCGTCCGCCTCGATCCGCCGGGCCAGAGCCTCCACGGTGGGATGATCAAAGAGCCAGCGCAGGGGCACCTTTTTCTGGAGTAAGGACGACAGCCGTGACCCCACCGCAATGGCCAGCAACGAATGTCCGCCCAAAGCAAAAAAGTCGTCCCGCACACCCACTTGATCCTGCCGCAATACCTCCTGCCAGAGCCCCATCAACTGCCGTTCTACCTCCGTGCGCGGTGCCACATATTCCGTGCCGGAAGTGAGGGCGACCCCCTCCATCGTCTCCAGCGCCTGGCGATCCAGTTTGCCGTTCGGGGTCATTGGCAAGGCTGAAAGAATGAAAAAGTGGGAGGGAATCATGTAATCCGGCAGTTTCTCCCCCAGCCAATGGCGCATCGATTCCACCGATATCTCGGCTGGCTCCCGGCGGACGACGAACGCTGCAAGCGTCTTGTCGCCGCTGCCGCCGCGGTCTCGGGCTAACACGACGCACGAGGCCACTGCGGCATGGCTGCCCAGCGTCGTCTCAATTTCTCCCAGTTCAATTCGGTAGCCGCGAATCTTTACCTGCTGATCGATTCGGCCAAAAAACTCAACGTTGCCATCGGGCAGGTACCGGGCGAGATCGCCGGTGCGATAGAGGCGCGCACCGGGCTTGTTGCTGAAGGGATCAGGAAGAAAACGTTCTGCCGTCAATTCCTCCCGATTCAAATAACCGCGGGCAATTCCCTCTCCGCCAAGGTAAAGCTCACCGATCACGCCGATGACCACGGGGCTCCCGTTCGGATCCAGAATATAGGCTCTTCGATTCGCCAATGGCCTTCCAATAGGGACCCGCTCGATCGTGGGCGATTTTGACCAGCTTGCAGCCACTTCGAATCCAAAGGCGGAAATCGTTGCCTCCGTCGGCCCATACATATTGACCAATCGGACGTTCTCCAAACCGAGTTCATACCAGCGCCTTACACCGGCCACCGGCATGGCGTCGCCGCCGATGATCACCAATCGCAAGGACCCAAGCGACTCCAGCACCGATTGGGGATCCAGGCTCGCCAGCCAGTGCTGCCAATAGGATGGCGTGAGATTGATGATGGTGATGCGGCATTCACGAATCCGGCGAGTCAAGTGGGGAGGATCCCACAAATCTGGCCCGCGCATGACAACGCGCGCTCCGGCCAAGAGCGGAGGGAGCAAGTTCTCAATCGCCACGTCGAATCCTAACGCGGCAAAGTGTAAGAACTGATCTGCAGGATTGAGCCGGTAGAACTCGATCATGCCCTGAGAATGCAGGGCAATCTGCCCCCGCGTGATGAGCACTCCCTTCGGCTGGCCAGTGGAACCTGAAGTGTAAATCACATAGGCCAAATCCTGCGGCGCCACGTGGGGCGGCTTTTCCATAAGGCCACCGTCCTTGGGATGATCCGATTCGTGCTCATCCAGACAGATCACGTCAGCCTCGATGGCGGGGAGGTGCGACAACAGCTTGGTTTGCGTCAAGAGGACTCGCGCCCGCGTGTCGCGCAAAATGAATTCGATACGTTCGAGCGAAAACTCCGGCACGAAGGGAACAAATGCTCCACCTGCCATGAGCACTCCCATTACTGCCACCGGCACGTCCAGGGAACGTTCCAGGCACAGGCCCACGAGGACATCCGGCCCCACACCCAATGCGCGCAGACGGTGCGCGAGTTGGTTGGCGCGGCAGTTGAGTTCCCGGTAGGTGAGGGACTGATCTTCGCAGATTACCGCGACTGCGTCCGGGGTGCGTTTGACTTGGCGCTCGAAGAGTTGGTGGACGCACTCGTGCGTGGGGATGTCCGTGCGGGTGTCGTTCCAGGTCACCAGCAGGCGCTGCCGTTCTTCGGCGGGTAACAGGCTCAACCGCCCGATCGTTTCGTCCGGATCGGCCACGATGGAACGGAGCAACTCTTCGAAGTGAACGGCCATGCGCGCCACGCTCGATGCCGTGAAGAGATCGCACGCATAATCGAATTCGCATTCCCAGGCCGCGTTCTCGGTCTGGATCGTAAGAATCAAGTCACTTTTGCTGGTGCTGGTGTGAACCGGAATCGACCGGGTCTCCACCGAATCCAGTGACCATTTGGGCTTCCGATCCTTCGTCAGGACGAACATCACCTGAAAGAGCGGAGTCTGAATTCCTTCCCGGCCTTGCGCCGCCATTTCGACGATTTGTTCAAAGGGTAATTCCGCGTGGACGAGGGCTTCCTTCAGGTTTTCTTGCACACGTCGCAATAATTCTCGAAAACTTGGACTCCCCTCCAAGCGGGTGCGAATGGGCAACGTATTCAGGAAAAACCCCAGGAGCGACTGCACCTCGGCTCGATTCCGATTCGCGACCGGAATGCCCACGAGGATGTCATTCTGTCCGGTGTAGCGATGCAGCCAAACCTGGAACGTTGCCAGCATGAGACGGAAGAGGGTGGCGCCCTCCTCCTGCGCTAATCCTAGCAACCCCGTTGTTAACGAGTTAGGCAACGAAAAGCGATGCGCCGCACCTTTTCCGCTCCGCTGAAGCGGTCGGACGCCCAGAGTTGGCAGCTCCAACGGCGGTGGCAACGCCTTCAGGTGTTCGCGCCAGTA
>CAMAUY010000091.1 GCA_945861565.1 Akkermansia muciniphila | reverse complement strand
TGTCTGGCCCGGAACGAGCGCGGTTAAGTAGCGGATGGCGTCCTCATCGTCTTTCGCTGCGACGGCGGCGGCGAGATCATCCCCATCCGATCCGGCGCTTGCCACGCCGTTTGTTTCGAGATCCACGAGGGGGCCGAGTCCGACGAATTATTGATAGGACATAGCTTTTTGACGCTCCGCGATTAGGGAGATTTGGTTTATTGAATCTGGCGAATTTTTATCACTCTCCCCCCCGTCATTGGGCGGTAGCAACTGAATTTAGTGGGTGATGACCGACAAGCGGTGGGCTGGAGAGGGGGTTGAGGCCGAAAGAGGGGAAAATGGAGGCTGATGGAGGTGTTTTTGGCAAGAATTTATCCGATCACACACCGAGGTCTTGGCTGCCGTGGATTTCTTCACCGCCGAAGTTTGGACCTCCGCCGGGCTCATCCCCTACTCCGTGCGGGTGTTCATCAAAGCGGTGACATTGCCGCCGCGGAGTCCAAATCTGAAGGCCCATTGCGAACGCTGGATTCGATCCGTAAAGGACGAGCTCCTGTCGAAAATGATCCTTTTCGGAGAAAGCTCTCTCCGCCACTGCCTTGAGAATTACGTGAATCACTTCCACGCGGAACGAAATCACCAAGGCAAGGGCAACGTGATCCTGTTTCCGGCGCCCGAGGATCGGATCGGTGAAATGTCAGGGGATATCCAGACTCGCGAGCGCCTCGGCGGCCTCCTGAAATTCTCCTACCGAGAGGCCGCATGAGTTTTTTGACCCTACGAGGTGCCGCCGTCTCCCTGCATATTTAGTTGCCCTTCTGGTTTGAAACGACGATTTCAGAGCCATGATCTCGGTACAAACAACAATCTCAACGGCGTGCTGGTGCGTGATCTCCCTGGACGCAGGGAAATGGGAATCGTCGTTTCACGCATCCGCTTCGCCGGTGAAACCGAGGTCAACACGGCACAAGGCGACACCACGGTTCGGGCGGGTGATTCAATCCTGGCGGTCGGGACGAAGGCGAACCTGGAACGATTTCGTCAGATCATTGGCCGCGAGAGCGCGGATGATCTCAGTGAATTGCCAGGTCAGGTCACGTCGCGCCGCGTGGTCGTCACTTACAAAGGCGTGCTCGGAAAACAGATTCGCGAACTGGGCTTCAATGAACTCTTCGGAGTCTCGGTGACGCGGTTGACGCGCGGTGATTTGGAGATGACCGCAGCCCCCAACCTGGAGTTGAAGTTCGGTGACATGCTGCAACTGGTCGGCGACGAGGCGGCGATTCACAAGGCCTCGGAGGCGGTGGGCAACTCGGTCAAGGAACTCAATCATACGGACGTGTTGCCCATGTTTCTCGGCATCGGTCTGGGCGTTCTCTTGGGGCTGTATCCGATCACGATGGCGAGCATGCCCGTGCCGCTACGACTTGGATTGGCCGGTGGTCCGTTGATCGTGGCCATCCTGCTGAGCCGCATTGGCAAGATCGGCCCCGTCGTCTGGTATATGCCGATCAACGCGAACGTGGCGTTGCGCCATCTGGGCATCGTGTTGTTCCTCGGTTGCGTGGGTCTGAAGGCCGGACAGCATTTCTTCCACACGTTGCTCAGCCAGCAAGGACTCGTGTGGATGGGTTGCGGCGCGCTGATCACGCTGGTGCCGCTGCTCACGGTGGGCCTGATCGCGCGGCGCGTCTTGAAGATGAACTTTATGAACGTGTGCGGCCTGTTGTCCGGCAGCATGACCGATCCACCCGCGCTCGCCTTTGCCAACACGATCAGCAACTCGGAGTCACCGTCCGTCGCCTACGCCACTGTCTATCCGCTGACGATGCTGCTACGGATCGTGGTCGCGCAGGTGTTGATTCTGTTCTTCTGCCGCTGACGCGCGGCTCCGGAATTAAAAGGAAAGAGTCGTTCCGAGAATGTGCCGTAAGGTCAAAAAACTTAAACCTACCAATATTCAACGATTTGCAGGGCGATCAGAGGATTGCTCGCGGGCCGTTGGCTCGGTTAAGTCTCGTCGATGAATTGGAAACGAATGCTGGCGACCCTCTCCGGTTCGGTTGATCGGGAACTCCTCCTGCGCAACGAATACTTGGTGACGGAGAACCGGATTCTCAATGCCCCACTGCCTTGAGAATTACGTGAATCATTTCCACGCGGAGCGAAATCACCAAGGCGAGGGCAACGTGATCCTGTTTCCGGCGCCCGAGAATCGGATCGGTGAAATGTCAGGGGATATACAGACTCGCGAGCGCCTCGGCGGCCTCCTGAAATTCTATCACCGAGAGGCCGCATGAGTTTTTTGACCCTACGACCTTAAGTATTGACACATTGCGAATGGCGACGTGGAAATTAAACATGTTTAACCACCCAGCCGCGTGAAAACCACTCGTATTGACGACTCGCAGCACTTGAGCCTCCAGCCGGTACTATCCTTGGACCGGCGCCGTTTCCTGGTGTCGACGGCTGTTGCCGGCATGGCGCTTTCCGCCGGCCCGGTCATGGCGCAACAACTCATTGTCACGCCGTCGGACGGTTTGGAAACCGGTGAACGAAAGATCCCGGGACCGGGTGGGTCGCAAATCCCGGTCTACTTTGCGACCCCTCAGCGCGAGGGCAAGTACGCCACCGTGTTGGTCATTCCAGAGATCTGGGGCGCCCATGAGCACATCAAGGATGTCGCTCGTCGCCTTGCCAAAGCGGGCTATTTTGTAGTGGTCGCAGAGCCGTATTTTCGTATTGGTGACCTGACCAAACTTACCGACATCAAAGAAGTGATCGCCGGTGCCAATCAACTCAGCGATGAACAGTGTTTTGCCGACTTGGACGCCACGGTTGATTGGGCGGGCAGACAAGCCAAAGCGGACTTGAGCCGGCTGGGAATCACCGGCTTTTGCCGAGGTGGCCGGACGACGTGGATGTACACGGCGCACAGCCCGCGAATCAAAGCCGGCGTTGCGTGGTATGGCGGTCTCAATTCAGCCCCGCCCGCCATGCCCCTCACGCCGATTGATATTGCGGCCAAGCTGAAGGCACCCGTGTTGGGACTCTATGGCGGGGCGGATCAGGGAATTCCCCAGGCGACCGTGGACCGCCTGACGGCCGCCTTGGCAGCGGCAGGCAAGGACAAGGAATCGATGATTCACGTCTATCCGGGCATGCCGCATGCATTTCATGCGGACTATCGGCCCAGCTACCGCAAGGAACCCGCTGAGGATGGCTGGAAGCGAATGCTCGCCTGGTTTCGCAAGAACGGCGTGACGGCCGCCTAACCAGAATCGGAAGGCAATTGACCGAACCCCGCCCCCGGTACTACTTCCGGTATGACTACGATGAAACGGGTCATGTGAAAGAATTAAAGATCATTTCCCTTCACTCGCTATAGCCAAAACTCACGCCAAACGCAGTATCGAGGTCAGAATCGGACCGTTCTCGTCCCTCGCTGTAGAACTTATAGAGAGGCCGATCTCCGGGGTGCACGTTCGAAGCACTCATCTTCGCCTTGCCCCGGGAGTCCCGACCATGCCACAAAACCGTCATGACTCGTCGCAAATTCTTCCACAGCACCGCCCTTGCCGCTGCCGCCCTTCAACTTCCCCTCCCCCTGACCACGGGGCTCGAGACCCAACTCATCGATACACGGCGCGGTGTCGTGCCTCTCGGCATGGACAATTTTGCCGTCCGCGCGATGGGATGGAAGGGACGGGAACTGGTGGACTACGCCGCCTCGCTCCGTCTCGATGTGTTATTTATCACCGATCTTGCCAGCCTTGGGACGCGGGAGGAACGGGAGCTCGGGGAACTTCGAAAATATGCCAACGATCACGACATGGTAATCCAGCTCGGAAGCTGGAGCATTTGTCCCACCTCGGTAAGATTTAAGAAAGACTGGGGCACCGCCGAGGAACATCTCGCGCTTGGACTCCGTCTTTCCAAGGCGGTTGGCTCGCCCGTGTTCCGTGTGGTCCTCGGCGGGCGGGAAGATCGGAAGACCCCGGGTGGTATCGAAGCCCGGATCGTGGACACGGTCAAAGTCTGCCAATCCCAAAAACATCTGGCCCAAGACCTCGGGGTGAAAATTGCGATTGAGAATCATGCAGGCGACATGACCGCTCAAGAACTGGTGCGCCTGATCGAAGCCGCGGGCCGAGATTACGTGGGTGCGAACCTCGACTCGGGGAATGCCGTCTGGACCCTGGAAGAGCCCATCGCAAGCCTTGAAATTCTCGGCCCCTACGCCCTCTCAACGAGTTTACGGGACTCCGCCGTTTGGGAAACAGACAAGGGCTGCAAAGTGCAATGGACGGCCATGGGCGAGGGCGGCTGCGTGGATCTCCATCAGTATTTCACCCGTTTCCGCCAATTGTGTCCGGGTGTTGCGGTGAACATCGAGACGATTGGCGGTTTTGCAATCGAGTTTCCCTATTTAGCCGACCCGGAGTTTTGGAATGCATTCCCGAACAAATCGGCTGGTGAATTTGGCCGCTTCCTCGCCCTGGCGAAGCGGGGAAAACCCGTGTCTCCACATGACGGCGGTGACAAGGCATCGCAGAAGGGCGAATTGGAACGGAGCATCCGGTATTGTCGCGAGGTGTTGGGCCTTGGCCTCAAGGCTTGATCGCGGGGTGCCGTTCGATTTATGCGTGAAGACTTGGCGACACGCGGCAATTCCCGTTTACTCAATCGCAAGCTAACCTTCCTATGACTCCTGAAACACGATTTCAAAAACTGAATCTCACCCTGCCCCCGGCACCCAAACCCGTCGCGGTCTACAAACCGTTGGTGGTCGTGGGCAACCTCGCCTACGTGTCCGGTCATGGGCCACTCCGAACCGATCGCACTCTGATCACGGGCGTTGTCGGGCGCGATCTCGATCTCGACGCCGGCAAGGCCGCCGCCCGGCAGGTCGGGCTCGCCATTCTGGCAACTCTGCGCGAAAGCCTCGGTTCCCTCGACCGGGTCAAACGCGTGATCAAAACCCTCGGTATGGTCAATTCCGCACCGGATTTCTACGATCACCCCAAGGTCATCAACGGCTGCAGCGAATTATTCGCTGAAATCTGGGGTCCGGAAAACGGAGTCGGTGCCCGCAGCGCGGTCGGCATGGGACCATTACCCAGCAATATCGCCGCTGAGATCGAAGTGATTTTCGAACTGAATTGACCCACCCATCCCACTCAATCCAGCGGGGCATTCTCCCGTTCTCCGCCCATATCCCCACTGATGAATCCGTCCTGGTATTCCGTGAGCAACGCCGCGGACATACCGTCCCCCGCTCTGCTGATCTATCGCGAGCGAGTGGACGAAAACTTCCGCCGCATGATTGCGATGGTGGGCGATCCGAACCGACTTCGGCCACACATCAAGACGCACAAGCTGCCGGAACTGGTGAAACGACAGCTCGAATTGGGGATCACTCGCCTTAAGTGTGCGACCATCGCCGAGGCCGAAATGGCGGCATCGAGCGGCGCACCCGATGTTCTCGTAGCGAGCCAACCGGTGGGCCCCGGCGTCCGTCGGCTGGCCCGGATCGCAAAGCAGTTTCCGCAAACTCAATTCTCGACGACCCTTGACGACGCCGACGTGATCCGTGCTTTGTCCCGGGCTGCTGACGAGTCCGGAGTACGACTCGGGGCGTGGATTGACCTGGATGTCGGGCTCCATCGCACCGGCGCACCTCCGGGTCCAGTTGCACTGGCGCTCGTGCGACAAATCTGTGATGTGCCCGGACTGTATTTTGCGGGATTGCACGCCTATGACGGCCACATTGTAGAGGCCGACCCCATCCGACGCGCAGCGCTCTGTGATGCGGCGTTCGAGCCGGTAACGGCTTTGATGTCCCAACTCGATGAGGCCGGGCTGCAGGCACCGGCCCTTGTCGTCGGCGGCAGTCCCACTTTTCCCATGCATGCGCGCCGCGCCGGGGTTCAATGTAGTCCAGGAACCACGGTTCTCTGGGATGCCGGATACAGCCACCGATTTCCAGACCTCAAGTTTCTGCCCGCCGCCGTACTGCTGACACGGGTCATTAGTCACCCCTTCCCGGGGCGAATCTGTGTCGATCTCGGACACAAGGCCGTCGCCTCCGAGATGCCTCCGCCACGGGCTCTTTTCCCCGATTTACCGGATGCAAAATTCGTGAGTCACAGTGAGGAGCATCTCGTACTCGAGACCTCATCGGCTGACCTGCTTCGGACCGGTCACGAACTGTACGCCATTCCCTGGCATGTCTGTCCGACCGTCGCCTTGCACGCCGAGGTCTGGGTGGTTGAATCGGGTGTTGCCGGCACGAGATGGCCCGTGACCGCACGTGCCCGCCGTCTGTCGATCTGAAAATATCGAACAATGACTGCCTCGGACAGGAAGCCCACTTGTCTCCCCTCCTCTACGGGTGGATGGTCTCGGCGTTTATCCGCGTCGCCACGGGCTCCGCTACGGTGGCAATCACCACGGCCTCTGGCCTGCTGGCTCCGGTCGTTGGCCAGCACCCGGAACTAACCCAACATCAAATTGCGCTCATCATCTGCGCGGTCGGTTGCGGCTCTCTCTTCCTATCTCATTTGAACGATGGCGGATTCTGGATCGTCCGGGATTGCCTGGGGCTTTCGGTCGGACAGACGCTCCGAACCTGGACCGTCTGCGAAACCATCGTAGGTATCGTCGGAATGTTAATCTCGCTCGCCTGCTACCATGCCATGGCCCGGTGATCGCCGACCGCTTCGCAAATAAGAACGGAGGAACACTCTCGGCCTGCACCCATCATGGGCATCCGCTCCACGGGGATGACAAACCATCGGATGCGTTCCCGTGCGACGATTCCGGAAACGATGGATCAAGGGCGTTCGCGATACCAACGAGACGAAACAATTCCAACGCAACCCTCTGGCGCGATCGGATCGATTCACGGGAATGCCCATTGTCCACTCCCCCAGCGTCAGCGACAGCGTCCGGGATCCCAGCCGTCGGAGCAGGACTCTCCACATTTTCTGAGGTCTGCAAAACCGCCAAAGTGATCTCGCGTTCCTCGCCGTCAGACTGACAGACCGGAGGCAGGGTAAGACTCTGCGTCGCTTCGGAGAGCACGACCGACGTCCATTCGCCTCTCCGAGACCAGCCACCCAGCTCGGCCCGGAGCTTTCCGGGCCCGGATGGAATCGTCATCAGGACGGTTTCGTTCGCCCGCCACACGGCTCGGTACACGACCGTGCCCTGCGATTCCGGACCAATCCACACACGAATCCAGACGCAACCGTCTTCCGTACCCGCGGCAAACCGCTGAAATGCCGACACGTCAACATCCCAATGCACCGCCACAGACCCCGGGGATCGCGCCTGCAGGAAAAGGGTCCACACGCTTTCGTCAACGCCCAGCGACTCGGGAATGGGAGGGTCGCCTTCAAAAAGAATCTCCGGAATGGAGATCCGGACACGCGACTGCGGCACGGGACAAACGGGCATGGGCGGCATCCTATCGAACGCGCCTCGCGAGGCCAAGCGCAAGACCCATGGATTCTTCCAAGCCAATTTGTCGCGGAAGCTTTGACAGCCACTCTGGATTTGGATATCCAGACCCGTCTATGGAAGAGAACGCGAGCTTCAATTATTTGGCCTGGGGAATGGATAACATCGCCTATGGTCCAGTGGAATTGCCTGGCCTGGTAAATTGGATCAAGAGCGGCAAGGTGAAGGCCAATAGCTGGGTGTTCAGGGAGAGGGACAGCGTCTGGTCGCGGGCGTCGGACCTGACGGAACTCAAGGTCCTGTTCAAGTCCAAGCTGCCGCAGAGCAGCGTGGACGCCGCCGACGCGCTGGGAATTCAACCCGGCTCGCTCCGACGAATCAAAATGTTAGCCGACGTCGATGAGCGGTTGCTGGCGTCATTGCTGACCTACCTCGAAGTGGTCCGAACCTCGGCGTTCGGGACGGTTGTGAACAAGGGCGAGCAGGGCGACGCGTTGTTCATGGTGCTGGAGGGTGAGGTCCGGGCGCGTGTGACCATTGATGGGAAGGAAACCACGTTGACCACCATGGGCGTGGGAGAATGTTTCGGCGAACTGGCCATTGTGGATCAGGGGCCGCGCTCCGCCGATGTGATTGCCAACCAACCGAGCGTCCTGCTCAAGATGTCTGCGGCTTCATTGAAGAAGATGTTCGCCGAGGCACCGGCGCTGAGCGCTCCGTTCATGTTCGCGCTGACTCGGGTGATAGCTCAACGGGTGCGGACCCTGACCAAACGTTACGAGGACTCAATCCACTTTTCGCGCTCAGCCACCGCGGCCGTGGCGGCGGATCTCTAGGTTGATCTTACCCGGAGAAGGCGGTGCGGCGTCACGCGGAGGGGATTTCAGGATCGGCTTCCGCTTCGGATCAGTGCCACCCAGGCCGCGATGCAGACAATGTGCAGGGCTTGGTCGAGCCAGATTGAAATCAATCCGGCTTCGGGGGCCTTGTCGCATTTCTTGAAACGGCGCATCCACCACGTCACCGGCAAGCGGGTATCAATCAACATGTGGATGAAGCCCAGCACCAGACCTGCCTGCCAACCTAAGGCGAGGGCGAGTCCGACCCCGTGAATTGAGCCGTGAACCCACGCAGCGGGATGCAGCAGATTCATCTTATATCGAGCCATCCAGTCGTCCTGCAGAATCCAATCCGCGATTAGGTGCGCCACGAGACCGCTTTCGAAGGGTGTTAGATTCATTTGTAGCAGGTGCGGGAGGTTTGAGTCTCGGAGTGCTACGGCTGCGTCGATCCTAACCGAGTCGCAGTCTGCCGAATCCAAACCTTGAGTTCAGGAGCAATCGAGGTAAACCGGATGCGAACCTGGCCAGGCTGGGCAGCCGTCGCACCGATAACTTTGGCGTAGAGTTCGCCGCCGGGATTCACTCCCTCTACTGCCGTGACTTCAATCTTTAGATTGCTGAGCGGGGCGAGTGAAACCTCGGTTTCGATGCCGCCCTCGGATCCTGAAACCGCCACTAGGCGCCCGGTTTGAACCGTTCGCCCGAGGAATTTCTCTTCCAAAACAGTGAACCCGATCGGCAGTGACTGCGGCAGCGAACAAAGGATTTCGGATCTTGAAGGCAGCGCGAGGTTGAAGGGTCCGCCGATGCCACCTATTTCATACAAGTGCAGGCTGCGCGTCGCTCCTTTCGGTTCGACCTGAAACTGTCCGTCAATCCGCAAGGGGACCTTGATCGCTTCGCGTGTGTTCTCGGAAATCAGAAGCTGGCCACCCGTGGTGAAAGATTCGATCCGCCCCGCCAAGTTTACATTGGTGCCAACGGCGGCATACTTCGTCCGGCGCAACGATCCGATGTTGCCGACGATTACCCGGCCGGTGTTAATGCCGATGCCCATTTCGAGCTCCGCAGTGCCCTTGGCCTTGAGTCGCTGGTTAACGTCCGTCATGGCAAGTTGCATGGCGAGTGCGCAGGCGACGGCTTTCGGGGCATGATCGTCACAGGCAAGGGGTGCTCCAAAGATCACGAGGATGCCGTCACCAATGATCTCATCAATCGTACCCCCGTAGCGGCTGATGACGTCCACCATCGCTTCAAGGTAGACGTTGAGAAACTCGATCACTTCGTGCGGTGTCAGCCGTGCGGCCAAGGCGGTGAAGCCGCGCAGGTCAGACATCAGGATCGTGACTTCGCGTTCTTCGCCCCCTAAATCGAGGCCCTCCGGTGATTTGAGTATGCTCGTCGCCACTTCCTCGGACACGTAACGGCCAAAGGCGCGTCGGACCAGTTCGTGAGCCCGCGCCAGTTCCGCGTTCTTGCCGGCCAGGCTGCGGCGCAACTCATCCATGGTCAGATGCGTGTTCACCCGCGCGAGCAGCTCATGCGCGTTGAACGGCTTGGCGAGGTAATCCACGGCACCCAGCTCGAACCCTCGGACGATGTCGGCCGTCTCGGTCTTGGCGGTGAGAAAAATGACCGGAATTTGTCGCCACTGCTCGGATGCCTTGAGGTGTCGGCAGGTCTCGAAACCGTCCATCTCCGGCATCATCACATCGAGCAGGATCAAGTCGGGTTGGATGCGGGCCAGCACTTCGAGTGCCTGCTTACCGTTCGTGGCGATACTGATCTGGTAGCCCTTCTCTTTCAAAATCGCGGCCAAAGTCTGAATGTTTGCCGGCGTGTCTTCGACGATGAGAATTCGACTGTTAAGCGGGGGAAGTGGAGTAATCATTCGAGAAGAATTCCTTTGTCTTTTGCTGCCTGTTGAAGTCGGAGGCTGGCCTCTCCCAAGGCATAACCCTGGACCTCTTGCTCAAATCGACTGAACTCTTCGACAGAGAATAACGAGGTGAACACACTGCGATTGGCTTCCAGACAGTCGGTCGCCGCCGCGTCGAACTCGGCGAGATGCTGGGTCATTTGCGCCACCACTCGCTTCAACTCCGCGGGATCAACGGCGACGGAAGGAGACACGACGGCGGCCGCCGGCGCGCCGACCAGCGCGGTGCCGAGGCGGTCAATGAACGGCGTGAGGACGGCCGCGAACTCTTGGCGCAAGATTTCAAGTCGGGCGGCGTCAGCACCCTCGCGGAGGGCTTTCTCCAGGTGACCCGCCGCCGACTGCACCCGCTTCACACCCAGGTTTGCCGCCACGCCTTTGACGGTGTGTGCGCTCCGTTCCGCCGTGGCTCGATCGTCGACCTTAAGGAGTTCGGCAATTTGGGCCGGTGCCTCTGCCTGCTGCGTCGAGAATTGCCGCAACAATTTCAAATACAATTTCCGGTTGCCCGCCACGCGCAACAGGCCTTCCGCGGAATCGAGCCCTTCCACGGATGGAATTCCTGGTTCATCCGCAGGTGCCGTCTCTCCGGGCGGGCCGGGATCCTCGCCGACGGGCTCTGCGACTTTGGCAGTCGCCGGCAAGGATGCCGCCGTTCCCGGGGCGAGGTGGTAATACCGTCCAACAATTTCGTACATGGCGCCGGGATCAATCGGTTTGGAAATATGGTCGTTCATTCCGACGTCCAGGCACTTCTGCTTCTCCTCGATTGTGGCGTGCGCCGTCATGGCAATGATCGGAAGCTTCGCAAAGCGCGCGTCCGATCGAATTTTAACCGTCGCCTCATGGCCACCCATCACGGGCATTTGTAAATCCATCAGAACCAGATCGAAGGCCGCCGGTTCCCGCATCAATTGCTGCACCGCTTCCTGGCCGTTGTTGGCCACCGTCATGTGTGCCCCAACGCCTTCGAGCAGTTCCACCGCGATCTGTTGGTTGATCTCGTTGTCTTCCGCCAGCAAAATCCGTGCGCCCTTTAGTCGACCCGCGTGGGGATCGGTCGCAGCCGCGTGTGCCGTTTCCTGGTCCGCGGGCGCGAACAGCGTCACCAGAGTGTCCACCAACATCGACTTGGTCACGGGCTTAACGAGAAAGCCGTCGATGCCCAGTTTCTCGGCTTCCTCGCGCACTTCCTCACGCCCGAACGCCGTCACCATGACGATCGCGGGCTGCTTGTGGAGTTGCTCGTCTTGCTTGATCCGACGAGTCGCCTGCAACCCATCCATGCCAGGCATTCGCCAATCCATGAAGACGAGATCGTAGGGCGCGGAACGATCGTGCTGCTTCACGGCGGCCAGTGCCTCGGCACCGGAACTCACCAAGTCCACATGCCCGATGATACCTTGCAGGGCTTCCGCCAGAATCTCCCGGGCGGCCGAATTGTCGTCCACGACTAGCACGTTGAGAGTGGGTAATTGCTCCGGCAGAATTTTCCGATGGCCGGTGGCCGAGCCCAGACCCAGCCACACAGTGAAAAGGAATGTACTGCCCACGCCCGCCTCGCTCTCGATCCAGATCCGGCCCCCCATCATCTCAACGAGTTTACGCGAAATCGTGAGACCCAACCCCGTGCCACCGTGCTTGCGCGTGGTGGACATGTCGGCCTGGGTGAAGGCCTGGAATAATTTTGCCGTTTGTTCCGGTGTCATGCCGATGCCGGTATCGCGCACGGAAAACTTCAGTTGCACCTTCTGACCCGTCGCTTCGAGCAACTCGATCTTCAACCGAATTTCGCCGTGCTCGGTGAACTTGACCGCATTGTTGATCAAGTTCGTAAGAATTTGGCCGAGTCGGAGCGGATCGCCGCACAAATGTTGCGGAATTGCCGACGTGACGTCGACGAGGAACTCGAGTCCCTTCTCATGGGCTTTCTGGGCCGTGAGCGTGCTGACGGAACTGAGAACGTCGTCAATCCGGAAGTCGATGGCCTCGATGTCGAGCTTGCCCGCCTCGATCTTGGAGAAATCCAGGATGTCGTTGATGATGCTGAGCAGCGAAGTCCCGGCGTTGTGGACCTTGCTGACGTAATCGCGCTGCTTGGGATTGAGCGGTGTCTTGAGCGCCAGGTGTGAGAGCCCGATGATGGCATTCATCGGCGTGCGAATCTCGTGGCTCATGTTCGCGAGGAACATGGACTTCATCTCCGTGGCGCCTTCAGCTTTTTCTTTGGCGACGGCCAACTCCCGCTGTTGCACGATCAATTCCTCTTTTTGCGCCAGCAATTCTTCCTGCGATTGCGTCAACTCCTCCGTCTGCTCCTCGAGCTGACGGGCCTGTTCCTGGGTTTCGCCGAGCAATTCCTGCGTGCGAAGGTTGCGCGCGAGAATTTCCATGTTCATCGCGACGACGGGCAAGAGTTCATCGAATAGCGCCTGCTCGTTCGAAGTGAGGGCGTGGAACGAGGCGAACTCCACTACCCCTAGCAGCGTGTCCCGTGACATCAGCGGCCAGGCGGTCGCTTGCGACGGCGGAGCCTGTCCCAATCCGGAGGCGATGCGACAGTACGCCGCGGGCAGGTCAACGAGGACAACCGTCTTACGTTCCATCCCGCACTGTCCGATCAAGCCTTCGCCCAGGCGGAACGAATCCTCCGACGTCGCGCCTTCGATCAGACCGTAGCTGGCAATCCGCCGCAACCGTTCCGGCTTTCCCTCTACCGTATAAAAGCCGGCGACCCCTCCGCCGAGCACGGGCACAAGGCCCGAGATAAATCGTTGGCCGAATTCGGCGAGGGACGCCGCACCCGGTAATCCCGAGGTGAGTTTGGCGGTGTTCGCTTTAACCCAGCGTTGCTCCTCCATCGCCGAAGCCCCTTGCTTGAGCACGTCTATCGAGCGAGCTAGTAATCCCGTTTCATCGGTGGCGTGCGTATAGGGAACGGTTTTTGTGTAGTCGCCGCCCGCGATGGACTTCACCGAGGTTTCCAGCGCGCGGATCGGGTAAATAATTCTTCGAAACGTTAGGAAACCCAGCACGCCCGAAAGTACCAAGCCAACGCCAACCGCGATCAACAAGTTCCGCCGCGAACTCTCAATAGCATCCAGCGCGATTTGACCCGCCGTGGTGGCAGCGGTCTCGTCCGTGTGGATCCATTCTCTGGAAGCCTTGCTGAGTTTAACGCCGAGCGCAGCCACAGAGCCGGACAACAGTCCATTCGCTTCGCCGCGGCGGCCCGCCACCGCTAACGACATGACTTGAGTTGCCCCGGCCACCCATTCCCGACTCACGGTCGAAAAATCGTTCACCATTCGCCGGCCCTGGTCGCCGGCAATCCGGTTGTCCGCATAGTCCGCCAAGAGCCTGTTTAGGTCGGCTAGGTCCTGGTCGAACTGAGACTGTGCCTGAGCTTGAGCCACTTGATTGGTGGCCAGAAGAAAGCTGCGCACATTGACTCGCAGCTCAGCGAAACTCCGCGAAATGTCACCCAGGCGTGCAATCGCCAATACGCGGGACTCCGCCATGAACCGGGTGCGTTTCTCGATCTGGTCTAACTGCTGGCGGGTGATGACCCCGATGCCGATGAGAATGATCAGCGGTACGGCCAACAGGATGATCAGGCGCTTCGCGATCGTCATAAATTTTCATTTCTAGTCCGGAGTCCAACCGGCGGGAACGATGCCACGCCGGTGGCATGGCACGACTCCCGGCGGCGCGTGTACACCCCGTTCGTTCCAGGTCCAAACAGAGGACTCACTCTGCCGAGATGCTCTGTAGGATCAAGAATCAACACTCCATCCGATGCCAGGATCGAAGCAATTCTCTCCAACACCGCGTACCGGTGATTGGCTTCCAAATACATCAGCACGTTTCGACAGAACACCACATCGAAAAGCCCGGCGGCTGGCCAAACTCGGTCGGTCAGGTTCAACCTGCGAAACTCCACAGGGTCGCGAACCGCCTGACAGATCCGCCAGCGCCGGGCCTTCATCCCCGGGTTGAAGAAACGCTCACGGTGACCGGTCGCCAGCCCGCTCAAAGCGGTCTCACCATATTCACCCTGTCGAGCCGCTGTCAGTGCATCTTCGTCAATGTCGGTGGCGAGAATCGTTACGGGCGGATGGTCGCGCTGAAAAACTTCAATCAACGAAATCGCGAGCGAATAAGGTTCTTCGCCGCTCGCCGCAGCGGCTGACCACAGCCGCGCCGCACCGCGGCGATGCACCGCCCATAGTGCGTGTTCGGCGGCGAGATCGAAGTGTCGTGGATGACGGAAAAAGCCAGAGAAATTCGTGGTTAGTAGCCCCACAAACTGCCGGGTTGCCTCCGGATCCCCAACGTCTGCGCCGTTGAGCAGCGCATCGAACTCCGGCTCACCATCAATTCCGAGCCGACGGATTTTCCGAGCCAGGACTTCGCGATGCCGCGGGAAGAGTTCAATGCCCGTCAGCCGTAACGCCAACCACCGGATTCGATCAAACTGTTCGCACGTCAGCACGTCAGCACCGTCACCCAAACGCAAGTCAGGTTACGACCACGAAACAACGCTTCGCGGCGAAAAATCCCGCCAACGGCCTATCGACGGGTCCGCCGTTTCACGTGCAACTGAGCCAGCGAATGAGCCAAGGACGCCGAAACCGTAGCCTGTTCGTCGTTCGAAAGCTTTTCCTTCAATCGTGCCTCCGCGCGACTGCGGGCTTCCTCAACCTTTTGCTCGTCGATGTTCTCCGATCGAATCGCCATGTCTGTCAGGATTGCCACCCGATCCCCGGTCACTTCCACAAATCCGTCGCCCACGGCCAGGAAAAAATCCTGCCCCCCTTTTCGCGCCACCACCTCTCCTGCTCTCAACTGAGTCATCAGTGGGATATGGCGAGGATAGATTCCCATATCTCCTTCCACGCCCGGCAGCGTCACAAAGTCCACATCTTCCGAATAGATCCTGGCTTCGGGGGTGACGATTTCGAGTTTGAGTGTCATAGGTGACGCGAGAATGAGTTGAGTTGCGTATGTCGGCTTCTCGGAAGGATCGCGAATCAAAAAACCCGCGTCCACCCGACCGTACAGGGGCTATTCCTTGATTTCGTCGATGCCACCCTTCATATAGAAATTGTTCTCACCGACATCGTCGTGTTTGCCGTCGAGGATCTCTTTGAAACCGCGAACGGTCTCCGCTACCGGGACCTGCTTGCCTTCACGCCCGGTGAACACCTGAGCAACCGTGAACGGTTGGCTTAGGAACTTTTGAATCTTGCGCGCCCGAAAGACGGTGAGTTTGTCATCCGGACTAAGCTCATCCATACCCAGGATCGCAATGATGTCCTGAAGATCCTTATAGCGTTGAAGCACCTTCTGGACGCCCCGCGCAACGTCATAGTGTTCCTTGCCGACGATTTCAGGGGCGAGGGCCCGTGAATTGGACGAGAGGGGATCTACCGCCGGGAAAATGCCCAACTCAGCAATCGAACGCTCCAACACGATCGTTGCATCCAAGTGAGCAAACGTAGTCGCCGGAGCGGGATCGGTCAGGTCGTCCGCCGGTACATACACGGCCTGAAATGACGTGATGGATCCCTTCTTGGTCGACGTAATGCGCTCTTGCAAGTTGCCCATTTCCGCCGCCAGGGTCGGTTGGTAGCCGACGGCACTCGGAGTCCGCCCGAGCAAGGCCGACACCTCAGAGCCCGCTTGTGAAAACCGGAAAATATTGTCCACGAAAAGCAACACGTCCTGGTTCTTTTCATCGCGGAAATACTCGGTGATCGCCAAACCGGAGAGGGCGACCCGCAGACGGGCACCGGGCGGCTCGTTCATCTGCCCGTAAACCAATGCAATGCGCGACTCACCCAGGGCCTTGAGCTTGATCACTTCGGCCTCAGCCATTTCGTGATACAGGTCATTCCCTTCACGGGTTCGTTCACCAACCCCTGCAAATACGGAGACACCGCCGTGCAGTTTGGCGATGTTATTGATCAACTCCATGATCACGACCGTTTTCCCGACGCCGGCTCCGCCGAAAGCACCGACCTTGCCACCCTTGAGGAAGGGGCAAATGAGGTCGATCACTTTTATGCCCGTGGTCAGAATCTGCGGACTGGTAGACTGATCGACCAGGGCGGGTGCCGTGCGATGAATCGGATAATACTTGTCCGCAACCACCGGCCCCCGTTCGTCAATAGGCTGCCCCGTAACGTCGAGCACACGCCCCATCACGCCCGGACCGACCGGAACCGAGATGGGCGCGCCGGTGTCCACAACCTCCTGCCCGCGTTTCAGTCCCTCGGTAGTGGACATCGCGACCGCTCGCACCCAGTTGTCGCCCAGATGTTGCTGCACTTCGAGGGTGAGGTGGGTGAGGCCGCCGCCGGGCATCTGGTAGTCGATGGTCAGGGCGTTGTAGATGGCCGGCGGTTGGCCGGAGAATTCCACGTCCACGACGGGACCGATGATTTGAACGATTTTGCCTTTGTTCATCGTAGGTATTGAAAAAGTGTTAAAAGAGAAGTCGGTTGCTAAAATCAACCCATGGCCATCGCTGCAGTAGTGATCTCGAGCAATTCCTTGGTGATATTGGCCTGACGCAGCTTGTTGTATTCGAGGGTCAAATCTTTGATCAATTGCATAGCGTTATCGGTGGCATTCTTCATGGCCACCATCCGCGAGCTCTGCTCCGAGGCCTTCGCCTCCTGCAGATAATGGAAAACCTGATAATTCACGTAATGGGGCAGAAGGCTCCCAAGAACGTCCCCAGCTCCCGGTTCAAATTTGTATTCCTGCTTCGCAACACCCAGGTCTTCCCCAACATTTTCACCTCCCACGCCGGACTCCAGCTTCTGGATTCGCCCCACCGGCAAGAGAGGACGGATCTCCGGTTTCTGTACCAGCGTTGAAATAAAATTTGTGTAAAGAACGTCGACACTGTCCGCTTTTCCCTGGAGGAAGAGGTCCTGGGCAAACTTTGAGATCGCCCGCGCCTCGGCAAAGGCGGGAATATCCTTGTAGGAGAATTCCGCTGCCAACTCCCGCTTCGAGCGAGCGATGAACTGCGCGCCCTTGCGGCCCGCACAGATATAAACCGTGGTGTCCTTGTCGAAGCGCGCCGCCTCGCGCAGCAAGTTCGTATTCAACCCACCGCACAACCCTTTGTCGGTACTGATCAGGATGACCGCACGCTTGCGAACTTCCCGAGCCTCCATCAGCGGGTGTTGAAAATCCCCGGCACCAGCAACCGCTGCCGCCAGCACCTGATTCATTAACTCCGCGTAGGGACGTCCGGAAAGTGCCGCCTGCTGCGCCTTCCGCATTTTCGCCGAAGCCACCATCTGCATGGCCTTGGTGATCTGGGCGGTATTCTTAACCGACTTGATTCGTCGGCGTATGTCGCGTGTGTTCGGCATGTTGGAGTCTGGGGCCAGGCTGGCGACGGGTCATCCGCCGATCACCGGAGCGTGACTCAGCGATAGGTTTGCTTGAATTCGGTGAGCGCTGCCTTCAGGTCGGCCGCGAGGGCGTCGTTGAATGCTTTCTCGATCCGGATCTTTTCCGAAAGCGCTGTTTTGCGAGTGGTGAGGAAATCGGCAAACTTGGCTTGGAAATCCTTGATCTTTTCGACGGGGATATCGTCGAGATGATTGTTTTGCATCGCCCACAAGATGGCAGCCTGCACTTCCACCGGCATGGGGTTGTATTGCTCCTGCTTGAACAACTCGACGATCCGCTTGCCACGCTCAAGCTGCGCCTGGGTTTTTGCATCCAGATCCGAACCAAACTGGGCGAAGGCCGCCAACTCCCGGAACTGGGCCAGATCGAGCTTGATCCGGCCTGCGACCTGCTTCATCGCCTTGATCTGCGCCGCTGAGCCAACGCGAGAAACCGACAGACCGACTGAGATGGCAGGCCGAACACCCTGATAGAAAAGATCCGTTTCGAGGTAAATTTGACCATCGGTGATCGAAATGACGTTGGTCGGGATGTAGGCCGAAACATCGCCAGCCTGAGTCTCGATAATCGGTAGTGCGGTCAGCGATCCATTGCCGTACTTCTCACCCACCCGGGCGGACCGCTCCAAGAGACGGCTATGTAGGTAAAAGACGTCTCCGGGATAGGCTTCCCGGCCCGAGGGACGCTTCAGAACCAACGAAACCTGACGGTAGGCGACCGCCTGCTTCGAGAGATCATCGAAAATGATCAGCGCGTCCATGCCGTTGTCCATGAACCATTCGCCCATCGCCGCTCCGGCAAACGGCGCCAAATACTGGTTGGCTGCGGAGTCCGATGCCGCCGCCGCCACCACGATGGTGTCCTCCATTGCTCCGGCACGCTCAAGCTCGGCGATCACACGCGCAACATTGGATTGCTTCTGCCCGATGGCGACATAGATGTTGTAGACCGCCCGAAAATCCTTGTCGCCAGATGCCCGACCCACTTTGTTCATTCGGGCCTGATTGATCATCGTATCCACGCCGATCGTAGTCTTACCCGTCGATCGGTCTCCAATGATGAGCTCGCGTTGACCGCGTCCCACCGGGATCATCGCGTCAATCGCCATGATGCCCGTTTGCAATGGTTGACTGACCGACTTTCGCCGAATGATGCCGGGGGCAATCTTTTCTACGGGATATTCAACATCGCTTTGGATCGGGCCCTTACCGTCAATCGGGCGGCCCAACGTGTCCACGGCGCGACCGAGCAACCCCTTACCGACGGGCACCGAGAGCAGCTTCCCGGTGGTGCGCACTTCAGTCCCCTGTCTCACGGAGGATGAATCCCCCAATATGATGGCGCCAACTTCGGTTTCCTCCAAATTGAGAGCGAGACCCACCACTCCGTTTCCGAAGTCGAGCATCTCGTTGAGCATGGCATCCGAGAGACCTTCGATCTTGGCGACGCCGTCCGACGTTTCACGGACGACACCGACGTTGTGCTTTTGCATCGACGTTTTTACGCCGGCGATCTGTGCTTCGATTTCCTGGAGAATGCTGCTCATGTCGGGGAAGAATGCGGGTTAATCTGAGGACCGGGAATTGGAAAATAGAGGGAAAAAGGTGTTGCGAACAACGTGGACTTATAGCGTTTCAACGATGGCCGACAGCCGTGACGCGACGGAATCGTCATAGACACTGCTGCCCACCTGAATTCGGAGGCCACCAATCAGGGACGGGTTCTGAACGAAATTCACGGCAAGCCCTGATCCATGTCGACGCGTCAAACTCGCGCTGACACTCGACTGGAGCTCTGCCGAGAGGGGAACAGCGCTTTCGACGACGGCTGTGCGTCGGGCAATGTCAAGTTTCACCAGGCGTTGCAATTGAGTCAACGTGGCCACGTAGCCACGCGGCTTGTGCTGGATCACCGCCGCAACCGCCGTCCGAATCCTTCCGTCTTCCAGTACGCCCTCGACTCGACAAGCCTGGAAAAGCGCCTTCGCATCGCGCCGGGATTGTTTGCTGATTTTCATCCGGATTTAGAGAGACGAGGAGAGGCAGAACCGCGGGCACCCTAGGCGGCAAGCTGCCGGTTGGTCTCTTCGGCCAGACGCTGTTGATCGTCGAGCGTCAGCATCTTGCCGGTCGCCTTTTGGCTGGCGGCGACGACGAGGCGGCCAAACTCCTTGCGAAGTTCCAATTTCATCCGGGTCAGTTCGGCTTCACCGGATTGTCGCGCCTTGACCAGGATGTCATTGGCGGTGGTAATCGCCTGTTGGCTGGCTTTCTCAATCTCTCCGGCCCCTGCCTTTCGGGCTTCCTCAATTATTTTGGTCGCCTGTGTTCCAGCATCCGTGAGCAAACGCCGCTTTTGCTCCTCAGCGCTGGCGAGTTCCTGCTTGATCTTTTCGGCGTTGCGCAATCCCTCTTCAATTCGGCGCGTGCGGTCCTCCAACACTTTTTGGATTGGGCCATAGGCAAACTTGTTCAGGAGGAACGCGACCACCAGGAAGCTCACCACCTGGGAAAAGAACAACACCGGGTTCCAACCGAACGTTCCGGCGATTTCCTTGAGTGGGTTCGAGCCGCCTTCAGCCGCCGCGAGTAGCAGGAACGAGGTCATGGATACCTGGGTAGTTATGGGTAAAAAGTAAAGCTCCAAAGCCTTTCAGCTTCAGAGCAGTGGAATTATTGCCCCTTCGCGAGGAAGATCGCGAAGAAGATGATTCCTTCGGCCAAAGCCGAGCTGATGATCGCCTGGGTCAGGATCTGACCGGCGGCGCCAGGATTGCGGCCCACGGCCTCGGATGCCTTCATACCGATCAATCCGACGCCCAAAGCCGATCCAAGGGCTGCAAGACCGATGTGCATGTTTCCGGTGAGAACAGCGAGTAGTGCCATAGTAGTCTTTTCTTTGTTAGTTACTCACCGACCCCCGCGGTCCAGCCACGGTCAGATCGGCGAAAATGTTGCAAAATATAAATCAGTGAGCGGATGCCCGCCCTGCGGAATCTTCGCTTCCGACGCCATGCCCCGGCCCATCGTGAGCCTGGGCTTCATGATCGGAATGGGAGCAAATAAGCGCCGTAAAAATTGCCGTAAGGAGCATGAAAACCAGGGCCTGCACAAAGCCTACGATCAATTCCAAGCCATAAAATGGAAGAGGGACCAGCCACCCGAACCAATTACCGCCCATCACCGCCATTGCTTCGAGTAAGTTCTCTCCGGCAAAGATATTGCCGTAAAGACGGAACGAAAGCGATACCGGACGGAAGAGGATGGATATCACCTCGAGAACTCCGACCGCTAAAAAGATCGCCATCAACAGAATCCGAATGATGCCCGTCGCGTCACCGCGGTACCCAAACGTGTGACTGATCGCCCCCCCTACCCCGGTGAATCGAATCGCCCAGTAGATCCAGCACGCAAAGAAAATCATCGAGATGGCCGACGTCATATTTAAGTCCGCGTTGCCACCCCGAAGCAATGGGCGGTGAATGTGCTGGAACGTCGGGAGAATGAAGTTACCGTCCGAGTGCAATCCCCATCCAATGGTGCCTACCCCCGGAAGCAGTCCGAACCAGTTGGTAAAAAGTATGAAAATAAATACCGTTGCAAAAAACCAGAACGTGTTCGGGACCAAAGGTTTACCCATGATCCCTCCCAGAAAATCGTGGAGCCACTCCACCATCCATTCCCAAAAATTCTGTGCGCCGGTTGGAACATCCTGAATTCGCGAGGTTGCGATTCGTGCAAAACCAATCACCAAAAAGGCAACAATCCAGGTCACCAACATCGAATTGGTCACCGCAAAATAACCCAGATCCAATAGCACCGGCGCGGCCGCCGGCAGCCCCTCCTGGGCCGCACCGTGATCTGCGGTTCCAGACCCTTGGACCACTGCCGCACCGTGATGGACCTCCGCAGCCATCCCGGCCCCGATCAGGCCAAGTAGCAAAACCGTCGAAAGAAACGACTTAATGAATCCCATTTTTCGGTGCGGTGAATTTGCCTTCGTCCTGAACACTACAGACCGTCTTCCAGGCCTGTTACCGAAAGCAGGGCGACAGATTGAGGGGTTGTGAAATTCTTCACAAGCGATTTTTTGAAAAATGTGAGCCGATGCGGTCCAACCGCTACCCAGCGAAGGCGTTACCGTCAGATTTTGTCGTGCACTCTTTCCACGCGATTCGTCGCCCTTGAAGTTTAAAAAGTTGAACCTAGGCTTCACCGTGGAAGATAGCTTGCCGGTCGTGACCATCATTGTGCCAACCCGTCCCGGACAGTTGGAGATCCTTTCCGTCACTGCGTCCCGCGCATTGAACTACCCGTCGGACAAACTCGAAATCATTGTCGCTCGAGGCCGCCAGCCGGCGGTTCAGCGGAATGTGGCCATCAACGCCGCCCGGGGGGAACTTATCTATTTCTTGGATGACGACTGCATCCCATCGCCAGGCAATCTGCGTCGGGCCGTCGGATATTTCCAGCAGTCCGATGTGAAGATGGTGAGTGGGCCCAGCCTGTGCCCACCCGATGCTCCCCTGCTGGAGCAGGTTTTCAAAGTAGTTCATACCAGCTGGCTGGCCTTTGGCCCAAGCCGGGTTCGGTACGCGCCGGTGGGCGAAGTGCGCGAAAGCGACGAAAAAGAGCTGATCGGTTGTAACTTGCTGGCCCGACGGGATATCTTATTAGAGTTAGGTGGCTTTCACGAGGCGCTCTATCCCAACGAAGATCATCCCTTGTATATCGAATTGAAACGGCGCGGGGCTAAGATGATTTATGATCCGGCTTTTTCCGTGCAACGCCGTCCGCGCCCCACTCTCAAGGCTTTCCTTAAAATGCTCGTTAATTATGGCCGGGGACGCGCGGAAGAATTCCGGTTGCATCCGACGTTCGGTGCTGCGCCGAATTTTATCCCCCCCCTCTTCTGTCTCTATCTGGTGGTGGCGCCATGGTTCGGGTGGCGTGCGTTGGCTCCGTTGGTGCTATATGCCCTGGCCGTGCTCGGTCAGACGGTGGTTTCCGCATTCACCCAAGGCATATTCAAGAGCCTCCTGGCCATGCCGTTAATCGTGATCACTCACCTATTCTACGGCCTTGGCTTCTGGCGCGGCCTGTTCACACGATTGAGAGGGAAGGCTTCAAAACCGCCCACCGAAGTTGTGTTGGAACGATTCGCCGTTTAGTGCCTGGCCTTGCCGCCGGGTGCACAGCTCAATCCGCGTGGTCCAGTCGAGGGGGCTCTGGTTCATGATGACACGACTCAAGATCGGCAGGAACGGGCCGTCGCCTAGTTTCAGACCTCAGTAAAACCGGCAAAATCGGATAGTAAGACGCGGAAGTTCAATTCCGTGAAAGTGACGATAAACGGAGGCGCGCGGCGGCGCGCTTTTCAGACCGTTTTCCCCCCACTCAACCCGGGTGGGCTTTAGGTTTTCTGCGGG